>CBIHPU010000647.1:0-2333 GCA_966211935.1 uncultured bacterium
GATTGGAATAACCCGGTTTACGCGGAACGTAATGAACTGGTTTTCGAAGGCCGCAACACCATGTATGGCGCATTTCAGTTAAGGAAAGCGTACAACAAAAGAGTGTTGGTTGCCTTCATGATCACATCGGTTGGCCTTATCACCATTCTTCTTGCAATGTGGCTTCCTTCTGTGCTTCGGGGCGAAGAGCAGGAAGCTTTACCTGAGATCATCATCGACCAGCAGGTGATAAACACAGAGCAGAAAAAGGAAGAGATAACTCCTCCTCCTCCAGAAGTTCCAAAACCAATCCTGATCCAGCAGGTTGCATTCGTGCCTCCCGTTATTAAAAACGATGCGCAGGAAGATACAACCCGTATTCTTGACCAGGAACAGGTGCAGGATGAAAACGTTTCAACTGTGAACGTAAAAGGTGAAGATGAGTTTGTTGATCCGAACGCAAATCAAACTGTTGTTGAGGAGAAAAAAGAACCTGAAGTGTTTGTGTATGTGTCTGAGATGCCTGAATTTCCAGGTGGAGTGCAGGCGCTTTACAAATACATTGGTAACAACATCAACTATCCTGAAACCGCAAAAGAAGCCGGTATAACTGGAAAATGCTTTCTGAAATTCGTTGTTGGACCAGACGGCAGAGTTGGAAAAGTTGAGATCAACAGAGGCGTGCCTGGTTGCCCAGAGTGCGATAAAGAAGCTGTACGTGTAATTAAAACGTTGCCGGCTTTTGCGCCTGGTAAAAATAACGGACAAGCTGTTTCTGTTTGGTATCAGTTGCCTATCAACTTCACGTTGAAATAAAAAAGAAAAGTTTTTTTAAAATTCCCGCAGAACGCATCAACATAAAATGCGTAAGCTGCGGGAAATTTTTTTTAATGTAACTTTAAATTATGTTCAAGGCGCCGGAAGGATTTACTCTCCTATTAAATGTCGGAATGGCAACGCTTATTCTTTTGTTAGGCGCTGTTATGATGTTTACAAATCTGTACAGAGATGTAATTGGCGGTTCCAACCGGACATGGCTGGCTCTGATTTTTTTTGCATACGCGGGATTTCGATATATGCGCGCATGGCAAATTCATAGGTCGGCGAAACAGCTGAAGCAACGTGGCGAATGGGAGAAAAAACGTAATCGCTTTTAAAATTATGAGAAGCATTTTTAGAAATATATTTTTTGGTTTAATCATTGGGCTGATCGCATCCTCCTGCGGGAATAATGATAATAAACAGGCTGCCACCTACGGTAAACTTGTTTTTGAAAGTGAAAAAAGTCTTCAATACATAATGGAATCGGAAGCCAGCGTGTTTGAATATCACTATCCTGATGCGGACATCACTGCAGAGTTTAAAGAAGAAACAAAGGTGATTGAAGATTTTATCAATAACAAAACAACGCTAATTGTTGCGTATCGCGATTTTACTGCAGAGGAAAAGAAATTTCTTTTTGACAGACAAGTTGTCCCTTATTCAACTGTAATTGGGCTTGAAGGTGTGGCGCTGATAGTCCCAACAGATAGCAAAGACACTGCAATCACTGTTCCGCAACTTATCACTTTACTTACTGGTGAAGGCGACTCACTCGAGCAATTAAAAGCAAAATGGAGCGAAGTTGTTTTTGATGGCGCGGGGTCAGCAAACGCGCGCTACGTGGACAGTCTCATTCAAAGGCAGAAACTCGCGCCTTATTGCTTTACAAAGAATTCACCGCAGGAAACAATTGATTATGTTGCAACGCATAAAAACGCCATCGGTATTGTTTCTTTTGCCATGCTTGCGGATAAGGATGACAAGCGCGTAAAAGAAACCAGGAAAAAAGTGAGGACCGTAGCGCTTTCCGAAGATGGAGAAAAATATTTCCGCCCCGCGCAGGCGTCTTTTTTCAATTTCGATTATCCATTGATCAGAAAGATCTATATGCATTCAAGAGACTATGATGGAAGCCTTGCAATGGGATTTATTTCATTTGTTTCGAGCCAGGAAGGTCAGTTGGTAATCAAACAAGGCGGGTTAATGCCCGCGCGTATGGAGTGGACGGATATGAATGCGGTGTTCGAACCAATGAACATCAAATAAGTTTCAGTTTTAAAGTCAATTCGAAATTTTCTGTGATGCGCTTTAAGGTGCTGGTTTTTCTGGTATTCCGGAGGTTGTTTTCTATTGGGGGAGATGATGGAACCGACGGGTCTAGAACCGACTGTTCTTATTATTAAAAAAATTCAAATTTCAATGGAAGGTTAATAAAAATATATTGTAGAATCCACGCCAATAAAATCATTCTAACAATTGCAATATGGAATTTCCTGCCATTATTCTAATGGATAATCGGCGGGCATTCGTAG
>CBIHPU010000648.1:0-2325 GCA_966211935.1 uncultured bacterium
CATCTTATTGTTGCTGTATGTTCTCATTTTGCCATGAATCATGTTCTCACGGAAATTTGTTTTAACCATTAACTGTCCCAGCTCATTAAATAATTGGTAACGTCCGTGCTTCATCCCTTTTTTATAATACGAGATTTCTTTTATCATTCCGTTCTCGTACCATGTCCTCCATTTTCCTTCGCGCAATCCGTTTTTGTAAATGCCTTTCTCTTTACGATTATTGTTGGGATAGAAGGCAGTAAACTCTCCGTGCAGCAGATAACCATCATATCCCCCTTTGGTGCTCATCACCTGGTTATAATGAAACCAATAATATGTAAGGTCTTCATTTGCTTTAATGTTAACTTTAACAGCCATTACGCTTACTTTGATATTACCGTTCTTTTCATTCAGGTAATGAGTATATGTCTTAGGATATTTGGTTGGCTTTCCAAAAGCGGATAAGGTGATCAATGCAACCAGTATCGTAAAAATGTGTTTCATTTTTTACAGTTTTATTATTTTATTTTTTTTTTGATAGGTCACAAGCACAGAGTCAGAGAATATTTTTGAAAGCTTCATTCCGTTTACGGTTTCGCCTGCAACCAGCGAATATTCTTTTCCATCCAATATCATAATGGCGCTTTTTTTGCCGTTTTGGCTATTGGCAATAACACCTGCCAGCTGAACCGAGGGAAACTGGTCTGTTTTAGCATCAACAGTCTTTTTAATATTTTCCTTATGCAGATTGTTCGATGTCGTATTGTAAATCTCCTTTCTTACCTTCCTGATAGAAACATCTTTTAAAAACGGATCTGCATAATCGCATTTTACCGGATAATTCTTCTTTGAGCTTTGCAATGTAAGTGAACTCATTTTATTTTCCATTAAAGGCTGATTCTCTTCTTCAGGAGCCAGGAATGAATAAAAACGAAATCCCACAATGCCCCAGATCGCAAGCACCACAACAAGCAGTAAATATTGTTTTCCTTTCTTCTTCATTACTGAACCCAGAATTTTTTTGTTGTGCTGTAACCACTCCAGTTTCCTGCCGCGTCGCCTGATTTTATTCTCCAGAAATATTTTTGTCCCGTAACTCCTGTGAAATTGTATGATGGAGTTGTTGTATAAAAAAGTGTTATTGCTGGATTTGCAAATAAAGTATCAGTTGAAATAAAAACACTGTCTCCCGCCGCACTAACATCATGTGTCCACGTTATACCTACAGGGTTAGCTGATGTGTCTGCGTCAGCCGGTGTAACCCCAACCGGAGTTGTTGGAGCGGTAAGATCTATAGTGATGGTTCGTGATGTATACGGTGAATTGGAGAATGAATTTTCAGCTCTTACTTTCCAGGTATAGGTTCCGTCTGACAATGTGAGGGGAAATGAATCTGTTGTGAGATAATAATCGGCCATTAATGCGTTGCTGCTGTTCGTTACCTGGAAACGATAACCGTCTGCATTTGAAAGTGTGTCCCATTTATAAACCTGCGTTGCTGTATTTGTTATTAACGCGTTCGCCGGAGAAATTAATAATACTGTTTGTCCGCTTAAATCCGGAGAGGAGAGTATTGTAAGATTATAGGTTTGAAATTGAGTTGATGTTCCGGAATTATATGCCTGTATTCGCCATTGATATTTTCCGGGTGAGAGACTTATGACAAATTTATCTGAGGTAGTATTCGTGTCCACAACGATTTGCTGAATATTGGAAAATGTTGAATCAACAATTTGTATCCTGTAACTAACGTTCGGTTCATTTATTTTTTCCCACCAGAATGTGATTGTTTCGTTTGTTGTAGTCAGATTATTTGCAGGAGCAAGAATTGTCAGCGTTTTACCCGAAATATCAGCCTCAAATACCTGCTTGGTACAATTTGATAACAGAATTATCGTTGTAAACAGAAAGAAAATATTTCTTGTGAAATAATATTTATTCATTGCTCTTAACTTTTAAAATGTGATTGATGTAAAGGAAGAGACAGAGTTCTTCTTTCCTTGTGTGTATGTCTTTTACTTTGCGGAAATCCGCGCTGCTTATCTTTCCAATCCCTGTGCTGTGCTCCAACCGCTGCACCAGGCGCACGAGTCCATGAAAATTTCCCTGTATGGTAAGTTTGTGTGTTTCTATCAGGTAACCGGTTTCTTTTTTTTCATCCGCGCCCGGATATTCTTTGATCTCGAGTCCTGCGCTGTCACAAAAACTACTGATGGTTTTCAGCATCTTCTGCTGGAAGCTTAATGTATCGCTGTCATCTCCAATTTTAGACTCAAGAAGAATGAGATCTTTCTTTAATGCCTCTTCCTTCGCCGGCAGGTCTGCTGCTGTTTCTGCTTTTGATTC
>CBIHPU010000649.1:0-2319 GCA_966211935.1 uncultured bacterium
ATAATGCGTAAAGGCGGGTCCGGGTTTTTTCATTTCGGTGTAAATAAGACTCAGTTCTTCATGAATGGATTTGCTCAAATCAAGTGTGCCCAGCTCTTCAGAACTTCTTAGCGCTTTGTCAAGATATGGCAGCGCTTTCGTGTATTCTAACAGATTATGGTAGCTGCTGCCTATATTAAGATAAAGTGTTGTTGCACTGTAAACATCTCCGGCATTTTCAAATTCCTCTGCGGCAAGAAGAAAATTTTGGAGCGCCGTTTTATAATCCTTGCTCCTTGTATAAAGGGATCCGATATTATTATGGATTTTCGCGACGCCCCTTATATTGTTAGTGTTTTTGTATTTAGCAAGGGCCTGCGCATAGTAATCAAGCGCGATGTTCTTCTCTCCCAGGTTTTCATAAACAATACCTATGTTGTTCAGCGCAGACGCGCTTCCTCCCTCGTCATTGATTTCTGTTCTCACCTGCAAACCTTTTTCATAATACTTCAACGCCTGTTTAAAGTCCTTCTGGTAAAAATAGATAAGGCCCATGCTGTTGTAACAACTTGCAATGCCTCGCTGGAATTTCAGCTCCTCATAAAGTTTAAGTGAACCGATTAAATAGTCAAGTGCCTGAGGATATTGGGCGCGGTACTGACAGATAGTGGACTTGTTTGTCAGCGCATACGCCATTCCTTTTTTATACCCCAGCTTATCAGATTGGTTGTATGCAGTTTCAACATCACGCTCCGTTTCATCCAATTTACCTTGTGCAATCCGGCTCCAGCAGTCTGAATTAAGCGCGTTTATTTTATTAGTGTCGGTTAAGTCAGAAGCTGAAACGACTTGTTTGCTGTTTTTGTTATCCTGCGCATAAGCAACGCTAAACAACAAAACGATGAGCGCCACATACAGGTTACAGTAACACGTGACAGGAATTTTGTTCTTTTTCATTCTGAGAGCTGGCAATATTAATTTCTTATTTTCATTCTGCCCAAGTGCCTTGTGAAATATTTTTCAGACGTAATCAACGCTCTTTGTATCCTCCTCGCATAATAAATGGAATCAAGAATCTCTTTCTGTTTTTCTTCAATTACGTGTTTCTGGTGTAAAATTTCCAGATTGATCTTTTGTTTTTGTTTGTACGCGCGATAAATAATGAACGCAAATCCCATCACCAATAATAATCCGCCAACAACCGCCCACAGAATAATCTGGCGTTTCCTTTTTTCTTCGGCTGCAACCGCGTCTTTTTTTTCCTGCTCAGCTTTAGCCGCTGATTCTTTCCTGTCAAACTCAAATTGCATTTCAGCCTGCACGGTTTTTTTTGTATTCTCTTCGTTTACCAGGCTGTCGTTAGTTCTGATATAATTTTTATACGCCGCCAGCGCTTCTTTGTGTTTGCCTGTCTTATCGTAAAGTTCACTCAGGGAAAAATATGTGTGCATTGTTGTTTTCAGCGCTCCGCATTTTTCCGCTGCTTCAAGCGCCTTATTAAAATATTTCTCCGCCAACGCGTAATTTTTTTTGCCCGAATAAATTCCTCCTATATTACCATAGCCGCTTGCCATCCCGCGCAGATCGTTCAAGTCTTCTCTTATTTTTAATGATTCAAGATATTTTTCAAGCGCGAGATCTGATTTTCCCTGGTAGTCATAGGCAACGCCAATATTCTGCAAGGCGTATGCCATTCCGTACTGATCGCCGAGCTGTTTTAATTTCTCCAGCATGATGTTGTAATGCTCCAGCGCTTTGCCGAATTCTCCTTTGGATGCATATACGTTTCCGATCCCGCCGTGAGAAGCGGCCATGCCGTACACATCTCCTATCTCTTCTTTTACTTTTAACGAGCGCGAATAATTTTCCAGTGCCTGGTCAAAACTTTTTTGCGCAAGATAAACGTTGGCAATATTTCCATACGCGTCTGAAACTCCCGTCTTGTCACCAAGTTCTTCTTTAATCTTTAATGCTTTGAAACAGGTCTGAATTGATTCGGGATATTTTCCCTGCGAAAAATTAAGGTTCCCTTCAATAATAAGCGCGGCAGCTTCTCCTTTCCGGAATTTTAATTTTTCAGAAAGAGTTCTTGCTTCTTTTGTATAAAGTAATCCATCATTAAAATTTCCCAGCCTGTATAAATGCTTTGAGAGATAAATCAAGGTGTTCACTTTGTTTGTGTCGTTCCCTGAAGTCAACAAAACCTTACGCAAGGAATCTGTTATTTCGTTTTGAGCAATCATGCTGAAAACAATCAGGAACATCGAAAGTATGCAGCAAATTTTTTTCAGGATTTTAGTTTTTGAATAATTCTTGTGATGTATTTTTCTGTTGGAAGCA
>CBIHPU010000650.1:0-2316 GCA_966211935.1 uncultured bacterium
TAGAAGGGTTTTACGTATCTGGCCATTATATTGTGCCATTGTAATAATAGGATTCTTTTTAATGCCAATTGTCTCCGGAAATACGCATATCATCCCGGAACAACTTTCGCATTTCTGGAAATACCTGTTCTTCTGGGCAAATTTCGATAGAATAGAAACAGGTTACACCGGAATTGGCAATGACAATCTTGGTGTCTTATGGTCGGTAGCAGTTGAAGAACAATTTTACCTTGTTTGGCCAATTCTGATTTACTTTTCAAAAAAATCCGGACAGCTACTTATTATTCT
The DNA here is from genome assembly GCA_966211935.1 of uncultured bacterium. Classification (GTDB taxonomy): domain Bacteria; phylum Bacteroidota; class Bacteroidia; order B-17B0; family Aurantibacillaceae; genus AM-1111. The sequence continues at coordinate 289 of CBIHPU010000650.1, forward strand.
TTGCGTTATTATCACGTCTCTTATTTTCAGGTATTACCATATCAACCAGCAGGATCAATTATACTTTCATACTTTTTCTGTTATGGGCGACTTATGTATAGGAGCATTGCTTGCCTGGTTATACATGTATTTTCCATCACAAATACAACGATCAGTTTCATTTTTAAAATACAAAACCCCGGTATTTATTATTCAAATCCTGCTTGTCTCTCTTGTGGTATTATACAAAAATTTTCTTCAAAGTTCTGAAGCCGTTATTTTTGAACGGATCGTTTTTTCCCTGGTCTTTGGTTATATTCTTTTGCTGAATATTTTTTCAAGTGATATTCAGAGTAATTTTATTGCGAGGTGGATGACAGAAGGAGGAAAAATAACTTATGGACTGTATTGTTTTAATTTGTTAGTTATAGGAATAACGCAAAAAATATTTTTGATTTTGAGTAACCAAACTGGAATTACCGATTTCCCTGGTATCTTTTATCTTGAAGCGATAACCGCCCTGGTTTTAACCATTGTTATCTGCAAGCTGTCTTTCCGTTATTTGGAAACCCCTTTCCTGAAACTAAAAGACAGAATTAAGTCAAGGGTCTTTCCAGCCTGAATACCGTACATTATTCATCTTTGGTTTGTTTTTTCAGTATCGTCAGCATTTGTGTAAATTTACCATGCTACTTATGTCCCTGCGCTTCACTGTCATAACTCCTTCCTACAATCAGGGAAAATTTCTTGAAGAAACTATTCTCTCAGTGGCAGGACAGGAATACAAAAACATAGAACATTTTGTTATTGATGGAGAAAGCAGAGACAACTCAGTGGAAATAATAAAGCGCCACGAAAACAAACTGGCGTGGTGGGTTTCTGAAAAAGATAATGGACAAACACACGCCATCAACAAAGGATTAAAAAAATCAACAGGAGATATTATAATATGGTTGAACAGCGATGACGTCCTGTTGCCGGGAGCCATTAAAAAAGCAGCTACTTTTTTCAAAGAAAATCCAAAAGCTGATTTTATTCACGGAAAATCAATTCTTTTCGGTGAAGGAAAGAAAGACAAGGTCATAGGACAAAGGAAAAAAGATTTTAAAGTACGTTACCTCGCCTATATTCCGTTCCCTCAGCCTTCTTCTTTTTTCAGAAAAAATATAATTGATGAAACAGGATTACTGGATGAATCGCTGCACTTTGGAATGGATTATGAACTACTAGTACGGACCGCGTTGAGTTATAATATTCAGTTCTGCGATGAGATATTCTCCAAATACAGATTGCATCCGGATAGCAAAACGAATCACCAGCTTAAATTTTCAAAAGAGTGGAACATTATTTTCAGCAGAGTGCTGAATTCTTTTGATGGTACGGAAAAGCTTATTGAAAAGTTTCGCCAACTGGGTTTTTATACTGAGAATCAAAGAAAATATGAGGTGAATAACAAGTTCAGTTATTATCAAATTGAGAAATCTTTTCTGTATCACCTGCTTATAACAATGCACATTCATTATGATAATCTTGAACTCAAAAAAGTGAAAGAAATTTCATCAACAATTAAGTCTGTTTCTTCAACATTTTATAAACAGCATCAAATTGGATCTATCAAGCTGCGCTCCACGCTTTTAAACAGGAATTTAATTTCCATGATGCGTATTTTAACGCGTCGTTAATTGTTCATAACGATCCACATCTCACAATCAGGCCCGATGCGGTTTTTTATTTTAACGAACCCGGGTATCCAATTGGCGTATAAAAAATAAGCAGCGCTGCTTTTTAGATTATGCAAGTCTTATTTTTTATTCACTTAAAATCTGTGGGTCATGTGGAGCAAGAAAATAGTAGCGGTTTTTGCAGGCTTATCAGGACTGAGTGGTCTTGTGCAATTTTCTGAAGAGAAAATAACCGAAGCTTTAAGTGTTGAGCCAACAAGTGCAACTTTGTTAATGCCCGCAAGGCATGATAATGTCAGCTGGAAAAATAAAGCAGATGACATGGTTGACAATTATCTAGTTACCCGTGGCATAAAAGATAGCGCGT
>CBIHPU010000651.1:0-2312 GCA_966211935.1 uncultured bacterium
TTTTGCTTCCGTTGTGCCTATGATCAGCGTTATAGAAGCCTTCATGCGAGGCGGAATCGCGGTGCTGGTCTTCGCGTATATTGAGCCGAACAGTGTTTCAATTTTTATTTGTTCTACCGCAATATGGCTGGTTAATGTTGTTGTACCTTCGGTAGCTGGATATTTATTCTTTCTTTTTCTTCGCCCTAAAGAAAATTAATGGAACTGATTTTTGATATCACATTTGCCGTAACACTTTTCTATGCTCTCCTGCTGCTCTGGGTGGTGATGAAGTACGAAGTCGCGCGCACATTCAAACACGACAACGTTGTTAATGGAGTTTTAGCAAGTATCATCATCCCCGCCAGGAACGAAGAGCAAACTATTGAAAATTGTCTGGCGGGTATTGCCAGGCAGGACTATTCCAATTACGAAGTGCTGGTGATTGATGATGATTCCACCGATAGAACCCCGGAAGTGGTAATTCGTTTTAAAGATCAGCATCCGGCGTTTCCACTTACGTTAATAAAACTGAAAGACAATCTGCAAAAGAAAAAAGGAGCGCTGCTTTGCGGTATTGAACGTGCAAAAGGTGAGCTGATAATAACCAGGGATGCTGATACATTAAATTCTTCGGAGAATTGGCTGTCTGCCGTTGTGGCTTTCTATCTGAAAGAGAAACCTGCTATGATCATTTGTCCGGTCACGCTTAAAACGGGCACTTCTTTTCGGGACGCATTTCAATTAACAGAGCACATGTTCCTGCAGCTCTTCACATCTGCTTCGGCGTTAAGTGGTTTTCCCTACCTCTGTAACGGGGCGAATCTTTGTTTTACAAAAAGGCATTTTGAAGAGGTCGGTGGTTATGGGGGAAATATGGAAATTGCTTCTGGCGATGATATTTTTCTTCTCGAAAAGTTTAAAAGAGAAAAGTTAAAGATCTCGTATTTAAAATCCACGGACGCCGCTGTTAATACTTTTTCATTGAGAACATGGATAGCAATCCTTCACCAGAAAAGCCGATGGGCCGGTAAGTTGAAACAGCATTTGAATTTACAGTCTGCCATAAGCGGTATTCTGGTATTCTTAACAAATTTCCTGTTATTGCTTTGTTTCGTCCTGTCTTTCTTTTTTGAAGGATCATATAAAACTTTTGCAGCTTCTCTTCTAATCAAATGGATTATTGACTTTTTGTTGCTAACTTTATCCTCATGGCGCCAGAAATCTTTTATTTGGATGCCGTGGTTTTTATTTTTGGAATTATTTAATCATATTTACCTCTTACTAATACCTGTTGTTACACTTGCAATAACGCCGGTCTGGAAGGGAAGATATACCGAATGATAAAGGAAGAGAGAGAAAATACTGAATTGCAGATCAGAGAAGTTTCAACAGCAGGAAAGAAAACGTTAAACAACGCTGTGGCCCCAAAAAAACCACGTTCGCTCAGCGCGATGGCGTGGAAAAGACTAAAAAAGAATCGCCTTGCCATTTTTGGCCTGTGCGTAATTGTTCTTTTCACTGTCATTTCTGTTCTCGGATATTTAATTACACCGGACGCTTCGCCTAATGCGAATGACATGAAGGCTGAACTTCAGCTTAAAGGACCGGGCTTCACCGTAAAAATGCTGAACATCCGCAAGGATGAACCATCACACAAAACAAATTTTCTCGATTTAATGATCAATGGAGAAGTGAGCGACTTCGACACTGAACCCATTCTGGATTATTTCTTCGCCGACAACGACATAATCGTTAAGCTTTACACCGGCGATCTTTACAGCAACAAGAGAAATCAGAAGGGAACTACCATGAAGCGATATAACCTTGCCGAGGTTGTTTACGCCGTAGATAAAAATTCCATTGTGAGCGACGAGGAAAAAGGTGTTATTTCTTTTTACGATATCACTTCCGGGCAGCGCATCACCAAAACCACTAAAGAACTTAGAGCAATTGTTGAGAAAGAAAATATTGCAAACAAGAAATTTTTATTGGGTACCGACAAATCAGGACGCGATATGCTGAGCAGGATTCTTATTGGTACGCGAATTTCTCTTTCGGTTGGATTTATTTCGGTTCTCATTTCAATTTTTCTTGGTGTGCTTTTCGGCGCTCTTTCCGGATATTTCCGCGGTTGGCTGGATGATGTTATCATGTGGCTCATTAACGTAGTATGGTCCATTCCTACTTTACTTCTAGTGATAGCCATCACTTTCGTATTGGGAAAAGGATTCTGGCAGGTCTTTGTTGCGGTTGGGTTAACAATGTGGGTTGATGCGGCGCGTATAGTGCGTGGACAGGTTTTAAGTATTCGTGAAAAGGAATATGTAGAG
>CBIHPU010000652.1:0-2311 GCA_966211935.1 uncultured bacterium
GGATTGCTTGCTGGAGCTGCATCACATTCAAAAAGAAAACAAGTACACTATTGAATTTCTTTTCACAACGGTTTCTGCCACGCTGAACCGCGTTACAATGCATGGAGTAAGAAAGGAGCTGATTACACGGCAGCGGTTTGCGCTTAATATTCCCTCACGCAAATTATATCTTCCGGAAAACGCGACGCATGAAAAATATAACGCGCTGATGGGTCATGAAATGAATTTGATGACAGAAAGAGGAATTACTAATGCGGTGTTCGGAGATATTTTTCTGGAGGATCTGAGAAAGTATCGCGAGGAACAATTAGCTAAAACCGGTATCAAAGCGATATTTCCATTGTGGAAACGTGAAACAAAAGAAGTGCTGAAGGAATTTCTTGAAAAAGGATTTAAAGCGGTAATTGTTTGCGCAGACGCTTCAAAGCTGGGTAAGGAATATTCAGGCAAATTGCTCGATAATAATTTTATAAATACCTTACCTAATGATGTAGATCCTTGTGGAGAGCATGGAGAATTTCATACATTCGTTTTTGATGGTCCCGGTTTTATGCATCCAGTTAAATTTTCCATCGGAGAAACTGTTTACAAAGAATATGAAACCAACGATGAATCTGTGAAAAGCAAAGGCTTTTGGTTTACAGATTTAATTCCCTCCGAATAAATTGAGCAACGAGATTCAAATAACAAAGAAATTTACGTTCAGTGGCCATAACACCGCGATTTTTGCGTTGTGTAATGGTCCCGATGAACATACTTTTATCAGCGGTAGCGGTGACAAATACGTAGCGCAGTGGAACCTCCATAATGGACAACAGGAGAAGTTTTCCGCAAAAATGCCCGCTGCTGTGTATTCACTTTTGCCGATTTATGAAGCGGGCCAGTTATGGGTAGGTACAGGAAATGGTCATGTGCACGTTCTTGATTTAAAAAAAAGAGAAGAGATACATGTTTTCAAATTTCATACAGCCCAGGTTTTCGATATGAAATATTCTTCGGGATCCGGACTGGCATATTCCTGTGGAGGAGATGGAAATGTTTGCTGTTACGATGTTAGCAAATTAAATCATGTTCATACGCAAAAATTCAGCGAAGTAAAGATCCGGTCGATAGAATTTTACCGCGATAAATTATTTCTTGCAGAAGGAAGCGGTAAAACCCTGGTGGTAAATGCCAAAGATCTTTCTCTTGAACATGAATTTCAAAGCCACAGGCTGGCAACAAACTGTTATTTGGTAAGTGATCAGGACGGATTGTTGTATTCCGGCGGAAGAGATGCCCATCTTAATGTGTGGGATATAAAAAATAATTATTACCCTGTAAAGTCATTACCCGCTCACAATTTCGCAATTTACCGCATCGTGGATATGGAGCCTTATGGAATTATCGCCACTGCTTCGCGCGACAAAACCATAAAGCTTTGGGATAAGGAGACACTTAATATCATGCAACGGATAGCAAAAGAAAATCTGGATGGTCACAATTTCTCAGTTAACGCGTTAATCTGGAATGCCGAAGAACGCACATTAATTTCAGGTGGAGACGACAAAACCATTATCAGCTGGCAAATCAGAACATGATTTTTACAAATCTTCACATTTAATATTAAACCATCCAACGAAAATCATCATGTTAGATGCTGTTAAAAATATTATCTTTAATTAATTGAAATCAGATGAAAAAACTACTCTCCATTCTTGCCTGCATAATTACGATCAATTCTTTTGCAAGTTATATTCTGGTTCCGATGGACAACACCCAAAAGAATCATTTGAAAGCATATGGAATTGCCTTCTGGGTTTTACAGAATGAAGTAGAAGTTCAGTGGCTGTTGAATTATCGTGGTGGAAGTTTTCTTTTTCAGCACAATAAAAAATTAGCGCTGGAATGCACAACCAGAGACGTTTCGTTTGAGACAATTCCAGACGCACAGGCAACTGCCATTCTGGAAGAGATCAGCAATCCGGAAGTTAACCAGGACGCGATAAAGCTTGAAAAGGTACCACGCATGGCCGTGTATTCTCCAAAAGGAAAACAACCATGGGACGACGCGGTAACACTGGTGCTGACATACGCGGAGATTCCATATGATATTATTTACGACGAAGAAATTCTGAGTGACGTTCTTCCAAAATATGACTGGCTTCACCTTCACCACGAAGATTTTACGGGTCAATACGGACGTTTTTACAGCGGATATAAGAACGCGGCCTGGTACCAGGAAGAAGTGAAGAGAAATGAAGAAATGGCAAAGAAACTTGGTTTCGCCAAAGTATCTGAAATGAAACTGGCAGTAGCTAAAAAGATCCGT
>CBIHPU010000653.1:0-2307 GCA_966211935.1 uncultured bacterium
AACAACCTGGTGGCATATTGGATCTTTTGAATAAAGACATCAGTTTAGGCGGCAATTCTTTTAAGGACGAAAAAAAAGAAAAGTTATATGCAGATCTGGAATTACTTCTTAACGCAGGATTGGATCTGAGTGTAATTTTTGAAATTCTGATTGCAGAATGTAAAGGCAAAAAAGAAAAGGAAATTTATGAAAAGATCCGAAGTGGATTAGTGAAAGGAAAATCGTTCTCAGCTTGCTTGGAGGAAAACAAAGAATTTACCAAATACGAATACATCAGCGTGAGGATGGGAGAAGAAAGCGGGAAACTCAGTCTTGTTTGTAAAGAACTCGCCCGATATTTTTCTTCCAAGGTAAAACAACGCAAGCAGATAAAGAGCGCATTGATTTATCCATGCCTGGTATTGGGTACGGCAATTCTTGTTCTGACTTTTATGCTGAAATATGTTGTACCAATGTTCGTGCAGATTTTTAATCAGAACAAAGTTGAGCTGCCGGCAATCACTCAAATCATCATCAGGATCTCTGAGAATTTTTCTTATTTTCTTTACGGAGGATTTTTCATCATCAGTTTCTTTATTTTCATTCGGGTATGGCAAGGCAAAAAAAACTGGTACCGTAGTCTATCCGCGCGGATTTTGTTAAAGCTGCCTTTTTTCGGAACCTTATATCACAGCATCTATCTTGCACGTTTATGTAATTCTCTGCAGTTAATGTTATCGTCAAAGGCCTTACTAACAGAAGCAATTGACATGGTCCGCCAGATGGTTGGATTTTATCCCTTCGAAACATCGTTGGAAATAACGAACAAAGAAATAATGAAAGGAAAAAGTCTGAATCAGAGTTTGAGCCAGTTTTCAGTTTATCCAGGGCGGATGGTTTCGTTAATAAAAGTAGGAGAAGAAGTAAATCAGCTCGAAACCGTTTTTGGCAAATTGGGTCAGCAATTCGCGGAAGACGCGGAGCTAAAAACCAAATCGTTAAATAGTATTCTTGAGCCTATGCTCATTTTATTTATCGGCGCAATTGTTGGAATTATTTTGGTTGCAATGTATGTTCCAATGTTCCAGATAGGTAACGCAATTGGATAATCTTCATAAAATATTTTCACATATTTTTCTATTATCTAAGTCATCAACTATTAAACTTCATATCACAATTTACAAGTGGTCGTTATTCTGAGCGCATAAGAAATCTGTGCATTAGGATATTTTATCATGTTAATTTTATTTTTTTTCCGATTGTTGGTTTTACCTTCGCAACAGTGCCATCCCCAATAATAACACGTAACATTTCCATCCAGGAATAAAGTCAATCAATATTTATTTTCAAAAGAGGTGCACTACCATTTAACGTGAGCGAAGAAGAATTAGTAAAGAGCTATTTAACTTTAAAAGAATTTCTTTTACATCAGGCAGGCGTGGTTTCAAACGATCATTTTGAAAGTTTAAAAAGTGACCTTGCTTTATTGGAAAATGAAATAAGAAAAAACAGGTTCAGCGATTTCGTTGTTTTGAAAAATGAGATGCTTTCCCGTTGTCTTTCGCTGATCATTCAGAAAATCCAAAAGATACCTGGCGAACACGTAGAATTTGAACAGGGTATTATTCCCAGAGTTGGCCTTGCCTTAAAAATTGGACGGGATATGGAAACGATTCTAACCAGCTCATCCGGTTTATTTCAGATTTCAGAATATTTTGCAGGAACTCCCGGTATTACCAAAAAGGAATTTATTCAGTTGCTGGAAAAAGAAGTCGGGATATTGGAATTGAATCCACCGGAAAACTTTGTTGAACTGTATCAGCTCAAGGAAAATTTTATTATTTATCTCTCGGTCGTTTTCAATGACTTGTTAGGGGAAAAAGGGATTTAAGCCAACGCGAGGTGTGAGTATCAGGAGGAGAGATTTCACGCGGAGTGATTCAAAAAAAATGTACTTCGTGACCTTTGCGGTACATTGAGTTCTTTGTGTCCCAAAAACTTTCCCGCGGAGAGCGCGGAGATTCAAAAAAAAACATCGTGACCTTTGCGGTACATTGAGTCCTTTGTGTCCCAAAAGCTTTCACGCGGATAGCGCGGAGTGATTCAAAAAAAAACATCGTGACCTTTGCGGTACATTGAGTTCTTTGTGTCCCAAAAACTATCCCGCGGAGAGCGCGGAGATTCAAAAAAAATGTACTTCGTGACCTTTGCGGTCCTCCGAGTGCTTTGTGTCCATTAAAAATTTCTCGCGACGACCGCAACGACGCAACGTGATTTCACGCGGAGTCATGAAGCAGAAATCACAAGGCAGATTTCGCTTCATGATCC
>CBIHPU010000654.1:0-2292 GCA_966211935.1 uncultured bacterium
GGATATTTCGGAAACGATACTTTAGTTACATCTCTCGGTAGTTTTATTGTTACTTCCATCGGATTAATTTTCGCCTGGTTTTATGGAGTTATTTTACGATGGAACTCCATAACAGACGCGTTCGCTGTTTCCGGTTTTCAGGTTGCACTGCAGTTGATTATATCACTTTCAATAATGGTCGCGATAATTTATGTTTTTAGCAGAATAGGAAAATATGTTGGAAAAATAAATGTGCTGAACAAACAAGTGACAATCCCGGTTGACTCAATTATTTCGAGAACAATTGAAACAATGAATTCCATGCCATTGTTTGTGCTGATCGTTTCCATTGGCGCAATTGCGGTTCCTTCATTTTTCACTTTGGTATTGATAATTGGATTTACAAGCTGGACGCCAATAGCAAGATTAACGCGGGCAGAATTGCTGCGAATTAAAGCGCTGGATTATATACAAGCTGGAAAATCTTTCGGTTATTCTCATAAACGAATCATTTTTCGTCATGCATTGCCAAACGCGTTGGGTCCTGCCCTTGTAGCAATTGCTTTCGGCATTGCGGGATGCATATTAACTGAGAGCAGTTTATCTTTTATTGGTGTGGGCGTTCCGCCCGAAGTTGTAACGTGGGGTAAACTCATTAGTTCCGCAAAAGAGTCGATTACCTCCTGGTGGCTTGTAATTTTTCCAGGCACTGCTATTTTCCTGACTGTACTGATGTACAATTTAATTGGAGAAGGATTGCGGGACGCTCTTGATCCCAAACTGAAACAATAATTTTTATTGGAACGAGAAGTGAACAAACTTCGCGCGCAATTAAAAGAAGCTAATTCATTTAATTTTTGGATGAACAAGTAATGTGCACTGAAGATTTGGGTACTTGAAAATGTATTTTAGAGACCATGCGGGTTACAACGCGGGTGACAATCCGGGTGGACCAATTGCATTCGCTGATAAGGAATCCCTGAAGTGCTCATGGAACTTCTTAAAAAAAAGGTGACACAATTTTATTTTTATCAACTTCCATTGCTTTTCAAAAAATTTGAATAATAAGAACAGTCGGTTCTAGACCCGTCGGTTCGCCCTTAATTTATCCCTAAAAACAATTTTCGATTTATTTTTTTATCAACTTCCAGTGCTATTCAAAAAACTTGAATAATAAGAACAGTCGGTTCTAGACCCGTCGGTTCGCCGTTTATATTGCCATTGAAAACAATATTGGACGTTTATTTTTATCAACCACTCATTGCCATTCAAAAAATTTCAATAATAAGAACAGTCGGTTCTAGACCCGTCAGTTCGACCAAATTTACTCGTTCCTCAAACCAGCTTTATATTAACTTCACTTGGAAAGACAAAAAATTTCAATAATAAGAGCAGTCTGACATATCGGTTCCTCACGAACTTTTACTTCACTTTAATTAAGAAAAACAATGTCTTTTCACTCGTGACTTAAATCAGCGCAGCCTTGTATCATCTTTCAACTGATTTCTGTCATAATTCCGGATGACCTCATTCATTCCGTGTACTGCATTACAACCCGACTTTTGTTAAACAAGCCTGATTAACAGGACCTCTTTAAAATGGAAACAATAAATAAAGAAATAGAACACATCGAAAAATGGTTAAGCTACCTGGAAGTAACTCAACATGCCAGACTAAATGAAACCATAAAAAATATTGACGCTGACTTTGATATTATTAAAGATCACAGCGAAAAAGATGAGCTTCCTTTGTTTAAGGACATGGTTACGCTATTCAATGAAATTAAAGGAGAACTGAAGTCGGCAATAAAAAAAGAAAAGGAAGATGTTTTCAAAAAAATTAAAGAAACGATAAGAAATATCGATTATGAAAGTGCGGAAGAAGCATATCTTATGCTATCCACACCAGTGCGCAAAATTATTATGAAGCACCATACCATACTGGATAAAATCCATAATCTGCTTCCTATGGTAACATCTTTAGGTTACAAAGGACTAACGCACGATCAACATTTGAACGCTTACACAGATTTGTTCGATTTATATAATTCTTACAATAAATTAATATACATAGAGGAAAATATGTTGTTCCCCGCATTGGTAAGCGTATTTGAAAATAAAAACGATTAAAAATTTATGCAACTAAGTAACCTATTTGTAGCTGAAGCTTTGATAAGAATATTCACCGGCATTCTGTTCTTTGCCCAGGGCTACGACAAACTTTTCAGGATCGGAATGAAAGGAGTTGTGAATTCTTTTCATGCCGAAGCCGAGTCGTATAACATTCCGGGATTCTTACTTTGGCTTATTGTCA
>CBIHPU010000655.1:0-2290 GCA_966211935.1 uncultured bacterium
AAAGCCTGGAACGCGGGTGCAGACATTGTAGTTGTTGGCAACGCCATCGAAAAAAATCTAAATTTGATAAAAGAAATTTCACTTGAGAAGGAGAGATAGACCAAAAAAGAAAAGCGAATGAAAATTATAGTAATCAGCTCTAATAAACAAAACGAAAAGGAAACAAAAATTGTGACCACTATGTTTGAACATGGGCTGGAGACTTTTCATTTGAGAAAGCCCAGACTTACTACAAAAGAGTTATCAGAGTACATTGAACAGATCCACGCGCATTTCCACAACCGCATTGTCATTCACACACATCATTCGCTTGCGGGTAAATACAAACTAAAAGGAATACATTTTACAAGGAGCCACTTAAAGACACCAAGAAAGACCTGGTGGAGATTGAAGTTGCTCTCATGGAAAAGACCGCTTTCATCACTCACAATGTCTTCATCACATTCCAAATTATCCACATTATATGAGCCAACTGAATATTCATATAATTACGTTTTCGTTAGTCCGGTCTTTGATTCGCTTACCGGCAAATTTCAGAGTGGTTTCTACGAAGAAGGAATAAAAGCAGCGAATGAAAAATCCGGAAAAAAAATAATTGCGAGGGGAGGAGTAAATGCTGACAAGTTAGAGAAAGTGAATGAACTTGGATTTTATGGCATAGCACTTTACTCAGCATTGTGGGATAAACCGGATCCTTTCCAGGAATTCCTCAATATACTGCGCAGATGCAAAGAACTTGGTATTAAGCCGGAATAACGTCTTTGATTTGTCCACCATACACGCACATAAGTTCCTGGTTGTAATTGCAGGTCCAACAGCTATTGGAAAAACAGCTTTATCAATTGAACTGGCGCAACACTACAACACCCAAATAATTTCCGCGGACAGCAGGCAATTTTATAAGGAAATGAAAATCGGAACAGCCGTGCCAGCGGATGAAGAACTAACAATTGTGCCCCATCATTTTATTGCACATCTCAGCATTAAAAACGAGTATAACGCGGGTATGTATGAAACAGACGCACTGAAAAAAATTGACGAATTATTTCGTGAGCACGATGTTGTGTTACTGACCGGCGGGTCGGGATTATTTATTGATGCAGTATGCAACGGATTTGATACGTTTGACGAAATACCAAAAGAAATCAGAGAAGAAATTAATCAGTTGTACGAGAAGAAAGGTTTGGAATGGTTGCAGGAAGAAGTAAAAAAATGTGATCCTGAATATTATTCAAAAGCCGATACAAAAAATCCACATCGGTTGATACGCGCGCTGGAAGTCTGCAGGGGGACAGGAAAACCTTATTCCAGTTTTAAGACAGGACAAAAAAAAGAACGTCCATTTACAACAATTAAAGTTCTGTTGAACACTGAACGTGCTATTGTTTATGAAAGAATAAATAAGCGAACAGATGAGATGATGAAAAAGGGATGGCTGGAAGAAGCAAAACAATTATTTCCTTTCAGACATCTGAATGCTTTGAATACGGTTGGATATAAAGAGCTGTTTCAACACCTGGAGGAAAAAATCTCGTTGGAAAAAGCGGTGGAACTGATTAAACAAAACACGCGCCGCTATGCGAAGCGACAACTTACCTGGTTCAGAAATGATGTTGAATTCACAGAGTTTTTACCGGAAGATAAAGACAAGATCATAGCCTTTATAGATTTCGTAATTTCACATTCATGAATGCAATCCCAGCACATAATAAGAAAATAAAAAATTAAGATTCAATCCAGCGCTCTTCTGAGAAACTTATTTAGCGGAAGCGCCACCGCAAGAATCTTCGCGCAATTGTCAGCAAAATTCTTTTTCAGAATTTCATCATCGCTAAATTCATGCACTACGAGATAACTTTTCAGCTTCAGGAATTCAATAGCGGGATTATCTTTAGCAAATCCTTTGGGAGTCATTCTACCCTTATCTTCTTCAGACAAACTACCGAAATATTTTTTAAAATCTTTAGCTGATAAAATCTTTTTGAATTCGGGCAGGCTATAATCTATTTCCATTCTTATCTTCTGCAATTTTTCAGGATCAGGAATGTAAGTGCCCGCCGCCAGAAAAGAATTTCCCGGCTCAATGTGCAGATAATAACCTGGATTTTCCGCTTTCCTTCCACCCGGACCAAAATCCGCCGCGAAATGTTTTTTATAGGGAGTTTTATCTTTTGAAAAACGAACATCCCGGTAGATCCGGAAAACACATTTGGCAGGATCTAGTCCCTGAATTGCCTTATCTTTTTTTTCAAGCTTTTTCAACACATCCGCAGTAAACAAGATAAATTCC
>CBIHPU010000656.1:0-2290 GCA_966211935.1 uncultured bacterium
TAATGTTTCTCCTGACAATACCAAGTTCATCATTCGCGGTGCCTGGGATGATGGTGAATATCAGGGTAACGGTGTTTCCATGATCCGAAAAAAGGAAAAAGGTTTTTCTGAGCCGGAAACTTTTGTTATTAAAGATTATACCAAGTATTCTTCGAAAGGTAGCTACAACGGGGCCTATATGTGTCCCGACGGAAAAACAATGCTATTTTATTTTTCTGATAATACGAAAAAAGACATCAGTGATATCTATGTTTCTTTTAAAGTAGAAAAAGAAAAAGGAAAAAAAGCAAAATCTTTAAAGGAGTTGACAAAGAAAGTTTCCAGTTTTCTCAATAATGATACATGGACAGAACCCAAATCATTGGGATCTCTTGTGAATACAAATTATGATGAGATGGCTCCGTTCATGGCTTCCGATATGACAACGCTTTATTTTTCCAGTGGAAGGCCCGGCGGATTAGGCAGCAATGATATCTGGATGTGCAAACGACTTGATGATAGCTGGGAAAAGTGGAGTGAACCGGTTAACCTTGGACCCACAGTAAATACGGATAGCTGGGATGCGTTTTATTCTGTTGATGCGAGAGGAGAATACGCGTATTTGGTATCAAGTAAAAATTCTTACGGTGAATCTGACATTGTTAAGGTAAAACTTAAAGACGACATTAAACCAAATCCTGTTGTGCTGATCAGCGGTGTAGTTTATAACGCTAAAACAAAACAACCAATCGGCGCTAATATCGAATATGAAAATTTGGTTGATGGGAAAAATGCGGGGTTCGCAGCGTCAGATCCAGCAACAGGAGAATACAAAATTGTGTTGCCATACGGAGTTAATTACGGATTTATGGCGTCTGCTGAAAAATTTATTTCGGTATCAGATAATCTTGATATTACAACAATTCAAAAATATATAGAGATTAAGCGCGACCTGTATCTGGTACCGTTTGAAATCGGAGAAACAATTCGTCTCAACAATATTTTCTTTGACACGGGAAAAGATTCTCTTCGGTCGGAATCTTTTCCTGAGCTCGAACGCCTGGTAACAATTATGAATGATAATGCAAAAATGCAGATTGCATTATCGGGTCATACTGATAATGTTGGAAATGATGAAGCAAATCTGAAGTTGAGTGACGCGCGTGCAAAAGCTGTGATGAATTATCTTGTGTCAAAGGGTATTGCGCCGGAACGTATCAGCGCAGCTGGCTTTGGCGAGACAAAACCTGTAGCGTCAAACGATTCGGATGAGGGAAAACAATTTAATCGGCGCGTGGAGTTCACGATAATTAAAAATTAAAAAATACCATGACACATGGATGCGATATCCGTGCTGGCAGGTATGGCATCGGCAGAAACGCAAGTGTTCCTTTGTATTATTAAACAAAAAAATAATAGTAATAAATAATAACCCACCAGAAAATGAAAAGTAGAATAATGAAACTTGTACTGCTGTTATTAATAGCGGGAATAGTTAAGGTTAATGCGCAGGGATTTGAATCGCAATTTGTGCCGGGATTACAGGTTGGAACAAATTCTGTAAAAACATCGTCAGGCAAGAATAAGTTCGGAACAAGCCTGGCAGTAATGGAGTTCGATCACGTCGGTAGCAGAATGTATTGGAATGTGGGGTTAAGCGACGGGTATTATCGTCTCACTTCAATTAATAAGCAAAAAAAGAACATACGTGATTCGGTAAAACCATTAAAAAGTAATGGTCAGTTGTTCGGTATGCGTTGGGGAATGGTATTTGGCAAAGGAGAATTTCAGCGAATGGGTTTTTCACTGAATGGGTCATGGAGTTCGTTCAACGGTTCGCAGGCTTATGACTGGGAGAGAATGGTTACTTATGGCTCATTCGGCGGCGGTCTTGTTTATTATAGAAAAATCGGGAAAAAGCTGAATGTACTGGCAAAGCTCGGATATGAAATGATGAAGGGAAAGAGTTACTCGGTTAAGGGACGGCTGATTTATATGGAAGCCTCAATCGCTTATGAACTGTATCAGAAATTCGGAGTTTGCGTTCAGCCGGCTTTTTATAGCAGGAAAACAGATTTCATGGATAAAGATCATAGTATAATGCACACAGGTGCAAAGGTAACACAGTTTGCTTTAAAGGTTGGTATTGCAAGGTTTCTCAGGTAACAAATAATGAATAAAAAATATACAATGAAAAAATTTATATACATCAGCTTATTTTGTTTGCCGCTGGTATCTGCGTTAAACGCTCAGTCGGTAACATACAATGTAACCAAAGATGATCCATACGATATTAAAAATCTTACCGTTG
>CBIHPU010000657.1:0-2274 GCA_966211935.1 uncultured bacterium
GTAAATGTTGAGTGCCTGCTTGTAATAAAAAAGCGTACTGTCGTATTGCTTCATCTGCTCGCTTACTGTGCCGAGTGTTGTGTAAGCTGAAGCAAGCAGTGATTTATTATTGATTTCAGTAGCAACATGGATGGAACGGAATGCATAATCTTTTGCCGTAATAAGATCTTCACCATTCGCTGTTACGGATGATTTGTTACGAAAAATAATGGCGATGTTGTTAAGCGTCATGGCGGCGGCTTTTTTATCTCCCGCTTCTTCCGCTATTTTTAATGCTTTCAGATAGTATTCCGTTGCTTTTTCATACTTGCCTTGTTTTTTATAAACCACGCCAATATTATTCAGCACCATACCAACTCCCGCGGCATTTTTTATTGCTCTGTAAGCTTGTTCTGCTTTCAAATAATAATAAACAGCAGTGTCAAATTGCGCCAAGTCTGAATAACCTACACCAACTGAGTTAAGTGCTCCTGCAATACCAGTTCCATCATTTAGTTTGCGGGCCAGCTCAAGCGATTTGGTTGCGAAGTATATTGTTGTATCAGGACTTGAATTCCAAAAAAGTCGTGATAGTTTATAATAAGCGATTACTTTATTGGTGTCTTCAGCGCAATTGTTAATCACTTGCTTCAACGAATCTATTTTCCTTCTGTTTTGGGAGGGAAAGAGGAAAACGGAAAATAGAAACAGGATTGTGCAGAGTTGTTTCATGGCTTATTTTGTATAAGCAATTTAGTAAATCTGTACAATTTAGTTTCTGATGAGTGGGAGAGGAGGGTAATTGGTTACTATCCGATACAATATTTAAAGTTTCTTCATTAACAGCTCGTTACAAGCGTTTGGGACAAGTGTGTGTCCCAAAAAAAATAGTAGTTCCCGGCTCATATTTTTTGCGCTGTTTTGATGGTATTTTTTAACGAATTCTGCTGTTGATAAGTCGTTTTTTGATGGAAATAATCAGTACGAATATAGCTCCAAAAACGCGTTCACGCGCGATCATTGAACTTTTATTTAAACAGAAAATTTATGGAAGTTTTTATAAGTTCTAAAACTTAATTTAAAGTCAATATCTCTTTATGAAAAACGAAAAGAAAAAGTTTTTGTCGGGAGTTGTGCTTGATTTTGTAAAGTGGGTTGCTCAACAGGAAGCAAATAAGAAGAAATGGCTTAATCATTCTTACTTTCTGAAAACATTAATTTCTTTAAAGTACCAAGGCTTCTTAGTAAATTTATAGAATTAATTTACTCATGTCTGACACACTAATTTACAAGTATACCTCTCCATCTGTTGTTCAAAAATCAGGAACTTCCGAGGAACTTTTTCTTTCGAAGTTCAGCGAGATTGAAAAAACAGATGTTCCTTGTTTTTTCTGGGGCAAATTGACTGAACCTTATTTAACCGCTCGGTGTTTGATTACCTTATCTAACGTAGTGCAATCAAGTTTTAATTTGTCACCATTTGAATTAGCAAAGCTGAAAGATCCAGTTGTAACCGCAGGTAATAATAAAATACGCTTCGAAGGTTTTTCGCATTGCGCCGGCGTATATGCGCGCGTAGATATTTTGCCGGAAGGTCACGATGGTGAATTTTTAGCGAATGGCACAACAAACGTCGACTTCAACCAGCCGATGATTTCAGCCTTGAGTCGGATTCAGCGGAATGAGAATCTTGTTCTATCTGTTGGAAAAAAAGAAATCTCGGTGCACAGTGGCGCTGAAAAAGTTGTTGAACGCAAGGTCCCCCTTCCTGCAAAATGGATAAAGGGAATGGCAAGTGTTCAAGTTTACATGTCACAATCAGAAAAGGCTTTCACTTTTAACCGTGTGCAAGCTCTGCAGCTATTTCAATCAATTCCGGCGGGCAAGCCAAAAAGTGATTACTTTCTGATCGTAAGAGGAAATAAACCTTCTTTTAGTGCAGTCAAATCGCACAACGCAATTTGCGTTGGAGGAATACATCGCTTAAAGTTGATCGAACCTCTTGTCGCACTCTGTGACGAGTTAAAAGTATTTCCTCATCCTGACATGCAATCAACCACCTGGCAATTGTATTTTGGCAAATTGAGATTTAGTCTAACCCTATCACGCGAGGCTTGGAGAGGATTTTCCGGAGAAGGTGCCGCGCTTGAATCTCTAGTTGATGACATTCCAGATGGATGGATGGATGCATTTGATAAATACAGTTATGCAAACCAAGAATTCAACCCATCAATCGTCGCTATTGAAGAAAGTATTGAATTTGACAAACTTGACAGTATAGCAGCCCGGTTATCT
>CBIHPU010000658.1:0-2273 GCA_966211935.1 uncultured bacterium
CGATAAGAATAAATACAAATTATCTGACCGCTTGCGTCACCGTTACAGGTTGGTGGTCCTCAATGATGATACGTTTGAGGAAAGCTTTGCGCTGCGGCTTAGTCCAATGGGTTTGCTTATTCTGGTGAGCGGAGTCACGATCGTCATGACAATTCTCGTAATCAGTTTGGTTGCTTTTACTCCACTCCGCGAATATATTCCGGGTTATGGGGATGTTGCTCTGAAAGATTCTCTTGTTGATCTGCACGCCAGGGCAAGCGTTCTTGAAAAAGAGATGGAAGCGCGTGATTGGTTTATTATGAACATAGAAAATGTGCTTCAGGGCAAAGTTGAACCAAAGCCGGAAAAACCAAAAAAGGATTCGAGTATTAATTACAGCAACCTGAATGTTTGGCCGGGGGGAAAGGACTCTTCGTTGCGACAGGAGATTGAATCACGCGATAAGTATTCCCTGGATCTTACCGATAAATCCAAACCCGTAAGTAATATTTCGTCCTACTTTTTCTTCTCTCCTGTAAAAGGAATCGTAACTAATTCTTTTAAGCTGACCGAAGGCCATTATGGTGTGGATGTAACAGCGAAGGAAAATGAAATCATTAAAGCTACGCTTGATGGTACAGTTGTTTTTAGCGGATGGACGCCGGGCGACGGTTTTGTAATTCAGATTCAACACAGCAATAACCTGATGAGTGTTTATAAACACAACTCTGACCTGAGCAAAAAGGTTGGTGATTACGTTAAAGCCGGCGACCCTATTGCCATAATCGGCAACACAGGCGAAACAAGTACCGGAATGCATTTACACTTTGAATTGTGGTATAACGGCAATCCTATTAATCCGCAGGATTACGTATTGTTCTGAAAAATCCTTCACAGGTTTTTTTTGGGCATGTTTTTTTACATTTATTCCTGATTTTATTTATGCTTGGCGCTCTTGTCAATTTGGCTAATTTTGTCCTCTCAAAATTTCATTGTTATGCTACGAACAGTTACGTGCGGAGAATTAAGAAAACAAGATACCGGCAAAGAAGTCACGCTATGCGGATGGGTTCAGGGAGTGCGTGATAAAGGATCGCTGCTCTGGATAGATGTGCGCGACCGCTATGGCATTACCCAGGTAACCATTGAAACAGACAAATCAGATTCAGGTTTGATTGAAGCTGCGCGTTCACTTGGAAGAGAGTTTGTGATCAGTGTAACTGGAAAGGTAGCCGAACGTTATTCCAAAACTGATAAAATTGAAACAGGAGAAATTGAAATTTATCCGACAGAAATTAAAGTGTTGAATGCAGCTAACATTCCTCCTTTCACAATTGAAGACGAAACTGATGGGGGAGATGAGCTGAGAATGAAATACCGTTATCTCGATCTTCGCAGAAATATTGTAAGAAAGAACCTGGAGCTGCGCCATCGTATGGCGATTGAAACAAGGAATTACCTGGACCGTCAGAATTTTCTTGAAGTGGAAACGCCTGTGCTTATCAAATCAACGCCGGAAGGAGCGCGTGATTTTGTTGTGCCAAGCAGAATGCATCCCGGACAATTCTACGCGCTGCCGCAGTCACCGCAAACATTTAAGCAATTGCTGATGGTGAGTGGATTTGATCGTTATTACCAGATTGTAAAATGTTTCCGCGATGAGGACCTGCGCGCAGATCGCCAGCCGGAATTTACGCAGATAGACTGTGAAATGAGTTTTATTGAGCGCGAAGATATTCTGCAAACCTTCGAAGGATTGGTGAAGCATTTGTTCAAGGCTGTGAAAGGAATTGATATTCCTGAAATGCCGCGCATGACCTATGACGACGCGATGAAATATTACGGTAATGATAAACCTGACACGCGTTTTGAAATGAAGTTTGTTGAACTGAATTCAACTGTAAAATCTAAAGGCTTTAAAGTGTTTGATGACGCGGAACTGGTTGTAGGCATATGCGCAAAAGGCGCCGCTGAATATACGCGTAAGCAACTGGATGAGCTTACAGAATTTGTAAAGCGTCCGCAGATAGGAGCAACGGGATTGGTTTACGCGCGTTATAATTCAGACGGAACAATTAAATCTTCTGTAGATAAATTCTTCAATGAAGAAGAGTTGAAGAAATGGGCAGCAGCATTTAACGCGCAGCCGGGAGACCTGATGCTTGTTCTTGCAGGATCGGAAGAGAAAACTCGTAAGGCTTTGAGTGAATTGCGGCTTGAGATGGGAAACCGTTTGGGATTACGTGATAAAAATAAATTTTCCTGTTTGTGGGTAATAGATTTTCCTTTGCTGG
>CBIHPU010000659.1:0-2268 GCA_966211935.1 uncultured bacterium
CAGATAATAAAACAGGAAATAATATCAAGCGTCATCAAAAAAAAATCGACGACCGAAAAAAACCGAAAGAATTTATTTTTTTTCTTTTGAATTTTCATCAGCATAAAAAAACAGCACGACTAAATATACCCTTATACAGGATTGGTCGTGCTGCTTTTAAGATTTTTTAGTTTACGTGTGCTGCGAGCTTTGACGCAAGAGTAGCTTTTGGCACGGCACCAACAACTTTATCCACCAACTGCCCGCCTTTAAAAATCAATAGGGTAGGTATGGAGCGGATACCGAACTGAGAAGGAACGTTTGCGTTGTCATCCACATTCATTTTTCCAACAACAGCTTTCCCTTCATATTCCTTGCTGAGTTCCTCTACAATTGGAGCAACCATACGACATGGACCACACCATGGAGCCCAGAAGTCAACCAGAACTGGTTTGTCTGATTTTATAACAACCTCATCAAAGTTGTTGTCTGTAATTTCAAGTGCCATAATTTCTTTTATTTTTTAATGTGTATAAAAATAAGATTGTTTAATGTTACCGACAATAGCCGCGCCATTCATTAATTGCTGACATATTCACAGTGTACTGTTTGTTTTAGGAGGTTTTAACAGCATATTGACAGTCTTCTTTAATTATTTCATGGCATTATGTTCTACATAAGCAGAGTTTTCATATATAATCTGCCGGATTTCACCAATAATTTTAATTTTGAACAAAATTTTCACCATGAGCAAAGAAGGTTACGTAAAGTCAGAAATAAAGAATGGAATTGGTTATGTTACATTTTTTCATCCGCAAAGCAACAGTTTACCTGGTAATATACTGAGAAAGCTGGCAGACGAAATTACAGCGATGGGTAAGAACAATGAAGCAAAAGTGATAGTGCTTAAAAGCGATGGTGAAAAAGCTTTTTGTGCCGGAGCTTCATTTGATGAGCTTATTTCAATTAAAGATCTGGAGACCGGAAAAAAGTTCTTTTCAGGATTTGCAGGAGTTATTAATGCGATGCGTAAGGCGCCTAAGTTCGTTATTGCACGCGTACAAGGTAAAGCTGTTGGAGGAGGAGTGGGGCTAGCCTGTGCGGCAGATTACGCCCTGGCAGCTGGAGGCGCTTCAGTAAAATTATCTGAACTAGCAGTTGGAATCGGACCATTTGTTGTTGGCCCCGCCGTTGAAAGAAAAGTTGGTACTGCCGCTTTTTGCCATATGACAATTAATGCAACAGAATGGCAGCAGGCAAAATGGGCGAGACAAAAAGGAATGTATTACGACTTGTACGATACAATTGAGGCGATGGATAACGCGCTTGAGGAGCTCGCGACTAAACTTGCCAAGAGTAATCCCGAAGCAATGAGCGAGCTAAAGAAAGTGATGTGGGAAGGAACAGATAATTGGGACAAGCTGCTGATTGAGCGCGCGGAGATCAGCGGACGACTGGTATTGTCTGAATTCACTATTAACGCTATAAATAAATTCAAGCAGAAAGCATGAAGCAACTGATCCTTTTGCATGGCGCCATTGGTTCCAAAGATCAGTTTGAACCTTTGGAGCAGAAGCTTTCTGATTATCAATGTCACCCCTTAAATTTTTCCGGTCACGGTCTTTCAGAGTTTTATTTTCCTGAATTTTCTGTTCAGTCTTTTGCGGAGCAGGTGATCTCATATATGGATTCAAAAGGATTGGATAAGGCGAATCTTTTTGGGTATAGCCTGGGCGGATATGTTGCATTATATATTGCGCGGTACTATTCTGACAGAGTTGAGAGAATAATGACGCTCGCCACAAAATTTGACTGGAATCCGTCAATCGCTGAGAAAGAAATAAAAATGCTTGACGCGAATTTGCTTGAAGATAAATATCCTGATTTTGCGAGGATATTAATTCAGCGTCATGGCGAAAAGAAATGGAAGCTGTTGCTTGAACGTACCGCAAGATTAATGATAGCACTGGGAGATGAGCCTGTTTTAACTGATGCTGATTTTCCGGGAATCGATATTCCAGTTCGAATTGGAATGGGAGATAAAGATAAAATGGTGACGATTGAAGAAACATATGAAGTATTTCGCCACCTGAAAAACGGAAGTTTCTTTGTGATGCCGGACACTAAACATCCTTTGGAAAGCGTTGATGCAGACAGACTGGCTTTTGAGATCAGGCATTTTTTTTAGAGATAATCCGCGTTCTTGAATTATCTGGTTATTCTAATTAGTTGTCCCTCAGAAAATAGTTAGAGGATCAATTGTCAATTTATTTCGAAATGTAAATGGAG
>CBIHPU010000660.1:0-2266 GCA_966211935.1 uncultured bacterium
CTGAACAGCGGATTCTCATATTTAAATTCAACTTTGTGTTCGCCGGCAGCAAGAGGAACACTCATACACAAATCACCATTCAGCAAATATTTCTGCTCTATACCATCAACAAATATTTTCCACCCGGTAAAATAAGTTTCGAGAAGATTAAAAATAACAGGGTTAGTGCTCTTCACATTAAAAATAAATTCATCCGGTAAAAAGGAAGTGCATATAATTTTATCGTTCTTGTCGGTTTTGAATTTTTCAATGGGAATTTTTGAGTTCGCATGGATGAAGGTAATTCCTTGCAGACCTTCAACTGCACGGAAAGCGGTATCCGTTGCAGCAACTGAGTCGGAAAGATATGCGAGAGAATAAAATGAAAATTGTTTTCTTATCTCCGGAAAGTTATCGGAGAGATTGTTCAACGCGGAAAATTTAAAAGACGAGAATTCATCAAGCATCGGCTTTTTATGGAAATTTCCAAGATTTCTGTAAAGTGCGGTTGGTTTAATCGTCAGATCATCCACTGCTCTGAATGAGCTTCCAGAAGGTAGCGGAAATCCATCCGGAGATTTTGACATCCATTCATTGATAACAGAGGGTTCTGTTTTAGCTGCAATATTGAAGTAAATATTAAACTGAATTCCTGCAAACAGCAAAATAAATGAAACAAAAGAAATTCTGTTCCAGTTTACCGGCGCGGGAGATTTCCCTGAAATAAAATATCCACCAAAGCAAACTACACAAAATATAAAACCTTGCCAGAAGTAAACCTCAGCAACGGAAGCTGAAAGTATAGACTCTGAAAACGAAAGCGAGGAAGTAAAAAGCATAAAATGCTCATCCCCGACCATAAAATAAAAAACTACAGTTAGAACAAAATACAATAAACCTGAAATCAGAAAGAGCGATTTTATTTTTTTTGCGTCTGCAGACGCGTGCTCTCTTAAAAAAACGCTCAACTGGACCAGCAAAAGCAACACAGTTACAAGCCTGAATAATCCGGGAAGACGAAACTGATTCATCAAAGGAACAAAATCATATAAGAATTTCCGGACAGGAGTAGCATCACCAAAAGCGGCAAGCAAATAGAGAATAGAAAAAGAAATCAGTATCCACTGCAGCGCGCTTTGCTTTCTGAAAAAGGAAACAAGAACAAAGAGAAACGCAATAGGTCCGAAAAACGCATTTGACAAAGTAACATCTGTGTTTATCCATTCCTGATCCTTAACGGACGTTGCCGGAAGAAGAAACGAGAACAAACTTTGAGGAGTTGTAGCGCCAAACAATGCTTCATCCAGCGTTACTCCTTTTTCCATTCTTGCAACGAAAGGCGCGGACTGCATTACCGAAATCAATACAGGCAATAACATCACACCTGACAGAACAATAATGACAGCGCCCTTATACAATAGTTGAATTATTTTTTCCTTCTCAGATTTTTTCCACCAGGCAATGACACGATAAACAAGAACCGCGGCGAAAACATAGATAAGCATGAAAAACAAAGCCTGGTAACCTGAACTCATCAGCAAAAAAGAAAAAACGCTTAATCCAAAAACATTTTTCCACTTAAGTGTATCGATGAATTCAAAAAACTGCCACACCACAAATGGCATCCACGCTATTCCAATTACAGAAACAAATTGTTGCATGTGTGCCAGAATACATCCCGACAACATATACGCGCAGGCAATAAAAAAAGCAATTGATTTGTTTCTGCTGAAATATTCTGAAAGCCTGAACATTCCTACGCCGGCCATCCAAACATAAAAGAAAACCAGGACAATCAGGAAGTAGTAGGATGAATAGCCGGATAAATTTCCAATCAACCAAACCTCCGGGTTCCAGTTGGTATACTGCAAGTCAGCAAAAAAAGGATAACCGAATTGCTGATATGGATTCCACAATGGCAATATTCCGTTTTGTAAACTTTCACCCGCAAAATACCGCCACGGTAACATTACATCCTGAATGTCATTCTGCAATGAATTTCTTAAAAAAGCGAATTGCCAATAACAGATCAAAGCGGCAAGCAGCAACAGAACAGGGTATGGAATACGGATAAGAAATCCTCTTATTTTAATGTCCATATGGATGCCGGTAAAGATACAGATTTGGCAATACTGTATTGTGGCTGCCATTCATGTATTTTAACGCTCACTTTTTAATATAACAGTTAGATTTGCATCGTAAACCAAAAGCCCAATGAATAAATCAATTCTTTTCGCAACTCTGACTCTGACATTTTTGTCTTTTACGGCTTCGGCACAAAAGCAAA
>CBIHPU010000661.1:0-2264 GCA_966211935.1 uncultured bacterium
AGAACGCCAGATTAAAAAAAGTTTCAATCTCAGATTCTGTTTTTGCGGAAACATTTTGATAGAGCCACTGGTACAAAGTGTCTTTTACAGCGCCTTTCCGTTTCATCACCTGCATTCTTCCAACATAGTCTCGTCCAACAAAATTTTCCTGCTCATCAAAAATAGTATTGTAACCAGTCCCGTAAGGAATTTTGGCGTAACCGGCCCACGCGGAATACGTCCATTCTGCAGTTGAAGGCAAACGCATGTGCAAGGGTTTTGATTTTATTTTGTTGCGCGAAAAATAAAGTTGTGTTTCTTTTTCCAGCCATGCGCAAAACAGTCGCGCCGCTTCCACGGAAATGCTTACAACAGGGAAATCATTATAGCGTTCATCGTTAAAATAAATCAAAGAAAATTTGTTGTGATTATATTTATTCCATGCTGACTGATTTACTTTAGCGGTCTGATACTCCTCCTTTCTTCCCTGCATGATAAGATCGGCAAGGAAAGTTTTATACTCCAGATTTGTTACCGTTATGTTGCGGATAGTAAACGCTTCGAGAATAATTGTTGAGTCTTTGTATTTGAATTTATCCGCGTCAACATGAGTGTAAAGTTTTTTGTCAGCGGCAACTAGTTTTTTCAATATTTCATCTTTAATATTTCTGAAACGTTTTTTTTCTTCCTCACTTAATTCAGGAAGGTCGCCTGACTCTTTTAACGCAGGAGTTGAAGTTTTTTCTGCCGGACCTGTGATAAGAGAATCTACTGCTTCGAAAAAAGTCGTTCCGCTGTATTCTTTAATCAGTGAATCATGAATCTTGGGAAGGATTTTTTCTGACGCTCCTGTTTTACTTTCTGTGTTTACTTCAACATGAGTTCGCGTTTCAGAAGAATTTTCGGTATCTGAATGGAGTATTAAATTTTGCGTCTGAACTTTTTGTTTTTTAATGTCAGTTAGTAAGAAAGCGAGGATGGTGGCGGCAACAAAAAGTGTACTGAGTATTACGGGAAATAGTGATGCCAATCCGGTTTTTCCGTGGCGGGAGGATAAATCGTCAACTAATTGATTAACTTTTGCGGCCGGAGGCTCTATTTTAAAATCCTGGCTGAAAATGAAATCAGCAGTTTCGTTCATGTTGCCTTTTTCTTCCAGCAGCATTGAACGCATCAGTTCATCCAGTTTGTTTTCGTTTATATTTTTACCTCGCATCCTGTTTCTGATTAAGGCGTGAATTAATTTTTTCTGTAAGTTTCTTTTTTAATCTCAGGTAATACACTTTCAATTGCTCCGCGGGTTTCTGCACGTATTTCCCTATTTCCTCGTAAGAAAAATCCTGCGCGCGCATCAGCAGCAGGATTCTTTGCCAGTCTTCAAGATCTTTCATTTCCTCCTGCAGAAGCTTCATGTACTCATTAGTATTCTGTTTCTCTTCATCTTTCTCTTCATCAATGCCGAAGTCGATGTTCTCATGCAGCTCCGCCGCAACTGGTTTTTTTTTCTTCTCATGATAATAGTTGCGTAAATTATTAACAAAGGACTGAAAAATGAATCCCGCGAATTTTTTTTCGTCCGCAAATTCGTACCTGTCTATCACTTCAATTATTTTATAGAGTGTTTTGTAAACAAGCTCCCAGCCTTCATCTTCATCAAGTTTCCATTTTATTACTGCATATCCATAGAGCTTCCGTCCGTACATGTTGTACAGTATTGTAACTGAGTTTTTATCTTTTTTACGTATTTGCTTCAGTAATTCAACCATTATTCCTCATGGTTCACAGTTTAAAGTTAAAGTTAAAATGCAGGGCAGGAAATTGTTCTGAATTTTTTCTTCTTCTGTTTGTAATGGCCGCGAACGCTTTTTGGTGATTTCCACTCGTAACCATATTTCAGTTCAATGGTTTCTCCTGGTTTTATCGTAAAGTTCCAGTTAAGTTGTCCATCTTCTTTATTGTAGTTTGCACCACCCAATTCAAACAGGTTTAGCTTTTCATCTTCATCAACACTCGGAACAACATCCATTACTTCTATCGGAAGTGCCTCCGTAAAGTTGTTTCTTATAGAAAGTTTTATTTTTGATTCCTCCACCTCATAGTTGCCGATAAATTTATTTTTATCCATTTCTGTTTTTTCCTCCCTCAGCGCCTGCACGCTTCTGTCTTTTCCAAGAAAAATGTTCAATGTGTCATTTTCTGTAAATGCATTGATATACGTTCGACCCATATAGGTTCCCATATTATATATATTCGCTTGTCCGGAAATGAGATTGTATTTGTTCCAG
>CBIHPU010000662.1:0-2252 GCA_966211935.1 uncultured bacterium
AATTATCTATAATAAATTCTGAAGTTATTTGTTCCAGGAGCTGCATGAAATGCGAATTACTTCCTATAAAAGTAATTAAATACCTCCTAAATACAAATATTGCATCGACGTAGTTTAGTTATTTGACGCGGTTTTAACTTAATTTCGTAGCGCCGCATGAAATTGTCAATTCTATACTATCTTCTTTGCCTGATACTGGTTGCATTTACCTCCATCGCTCAGGAAAATGAGAATAGCATCAGCATTTTTAAAACCACAGATAAAATACAGGTAGACGGAGAACTTTCAGAAGAAATCTGGAAGAGCTGCGTGCCCGCGAAAAATTTCTGGGAGAATTTTCCTGCAGATACAACACAATCAGTAAGCAAGACAGAAGCGTTCGTTACCTACGACGATAATTTTATTTACGTTGCCGCGATCTGTTACGACACAATTAAAAAACCTTTTGTCATTCAATCTCTGAAAAGAGATTTTTCATATCCTGTCAGCGATTGTTTTGTGATAAGTATTGATCCGCTTTGCGATAAAGCGAACGGATTTAGTTTCGGATTGAATCCATATGGCGTGCAACGTGAAGGTTTAATTGCAGGCGGCGGCGGGCAAGGGGTATCAACCGACTGGGATAACAAATGGTATGGAGAAGTAAAACGTTATGCAGACAAATGGACACTTGAAATGGCTATTCCTTTCAAGACCCTGCGTTACAAACCCGGTGCAACAGAATGGAGAGTTAATTTTTCGAGGAACGATCAGAAACGAAATGAAAACACAACCTGGTGCAGGGTGCCACGGCAGTTTAATATTTCAACTTTAGCGTTTACGGGGAAAATGATCTGGGATACACCATTGAAAAAAGCGGGAACAAATATTTCCATCATTCCCTATGTTACTGGTAAATATTCGAATGATTTCTCAGCGAAAAGCGGCGCGGCTTATTCAGGAAATGGCGGACTGGATGCAAAGATCGCGTTAAGTTCTTCGCTTAATCTTGATCTCACAGTGAACTCAGATTTTTCGCAGGTGGAAGTTGATCGCCAGGTCACGAATTTAACGCGCTTCAGTCTGTTCTTTCCCGAGCGGAGAAATTTTTTTATTGAGAACAGCGACCTGTTTGCAAACTTTGGTTTCAGGCAGATCCGGCCTTTCTTTTCGCGTCGCATAGGATTGTACAATGGAGATATTGTGCCTGTAATTTTTGGCGCTCGGGTAAGTGGAAAGCTGAATAAGAACTGGAGAATTGGAATTATGGATGTGCAGACCGGAAAAAAAAGTGAACTTGAATTGCTATCCAAAAATTATTTTGTAGCGGCGGCACAGAGACAGGTCTTTGACAGATCAAACATAGCGTTCATTTACGTAAACTCCGAATCGTTTGACAGCGCAGGTGCAGTTCCCAATCAATATAACCGCGTTGCAGGAATAGATTTTAACCTCAACTCAAAGAATAATAAATGGTGGGGAAAGTTTTTTTATCATCATTCCTTTTCTCCTGCATCGGAAAATCTCAATTCTTTTGCTCACGCGAGTTTCCTTTGGTATAATGATCAGCGATGGAATTTCGAGTGGAACCACGAATATGTTCACAGGGAATACAACGCTGCAACCGGATTTGTTCCGCGTATACAGCAATACGATTTTTCAACCAACACCTTGCACAATTTAACCTACTGGCGACTTGAGCCACGCGTTGCGCGATATTTTTATCCCAAAGGAAACGTGGTGAACAAGCACGGATTTTCTGTTTACGTAGATCATTATCTGAATTCTTCGCTTGTACCAACTGATCTAACGGTGAGGCCCGCGTATAATTTATATTTTACAAATACCTGTTCCTTAAACGTTGAGTACAATTACATATATACCAAATTACTTTTTCCTACTGACGTAACATTTACAGGAAACAACGCGATTTCTGCAGGAAAATATTATTATCAAAATATAAATCTCGTTTTTAAAACTGACAGCAGGAAAAAACTCAACGCGTTGCTAACCGGTAATTACGGAAGTTATTTTACCGGAACTAAATTCAGCGCCAGCGCGGAAGTCGCATTACGCACGCAGCCATGGGGCATTTTTACTTTCAATTATACAAGAGATGAAATCTCTATTCCCGGTCCTGACGGTTCGCACAGGATCTTGGATTTATTCGGACCGAAAGTTGAATTGTCTTTTACACGCAGTTTGTTTTTGACAACTTTTGTTCAGTATAACACGCAGATGAATAATTTTAATGTTAACAGCAGATTTCAGTG
>CBIHPU010000663.1:0-2249 GCA_966211935.1 uncultured bacterium
GTCGCTTTTACAAACAGACTACGCGCGATTTATGAAATCTCTCTCCTCCTTTGTGCCATAATATTTATTTCCGTCAGCGAAAATATGAGAGATTTCCGGTTGATGCTTTTCAAATGCTTTAATTATACTGGCAGTGGTCCAGATAAAAATTCCTGCGTTCCAGAGAAAATCGCCGCTCTCAAGCAATATCTTAGCCTGCTCCAGATCCGGTTTCTCCGCAAAGGTTTTTACTTTTTTTATCCGCTTGTCGTTTTCTTTTTTTGGTGAATCAACAAACTGAATATAACCATAACCCGTGTCAGGTCGCGTTGGTTTAATTCCCAAAGTAACAAGGCAATCTTCGCTCTTCGCTTTTGCAAAACATGCGCGGATAGCTTTTACGTAAGTATCTTCTTTTGTGATGAGATGATCTGATGGAGCTACAACAGTTACGGCGTGCGGATTTTTTTTATAGATCTTATATGAAGCGTAAGCAATGCATGGCGCAGTATTTTTTCGCGTTGGTTCCAGCAGAATATTTTCTTTGGGCACTTCCGGCAACTGTTCCTCAACCAACGACTTGTACTGTTCGTTGGTGACTACATAAATATTTTCTTTCGGGCAAAGCGGAAGATGGCGCAAATAGGTTTGCTGCAAAAGCGTTTTGCCTGTACCAAGAATGTCTAGAAACTGTTTTGGATAACCTGTACGACTCATGGGCCAGAAACGTGTTCCAACTCCGCCAGCCATAATTACGCAATATTGGTTACGCATAAAGGAAAAGTCAGTTCAGTTTAGCTGAGTTTTTTTAAAGCTGTCCGTAAGCTGTCAATTGCCGCTGAAACATCTTCAACGCGGCAGGTGCCGACAGATAAACGGTACCAGCTGGAATTAGCAGGCGCTCCAAACGCGTAAAAAGGCACAACCGCCACTTTAGCCTCGTCAAGAATATATTTAGTAATATCCATTGTAGTGCTTAAAGTCTCACCATCCGCTGTTTTTTTTCCGTGAAGAGCAAACTGAATGGTCAGATAAATTGCAGCCTGCGGAGCAACCGCGTCAACAGCAAGTCCCTCCTCTTTCAATTTCATAAAACCTTTATAAAAACCATCCAGACGTTCAATGATCTTAGATTTCTGTGTTGCAAGAAACTTATCGTATTGTTCCAGATTTTCAAGATACTTGGCAGTAGCAACCTGTTCAGCTTTCGGAGCCCAGGCACCAACATGCGTAAGAATAGCTTTCATTTTCTCAATGATCTTTTTAGGACCCATTGACCAACCCACACGAACACCGGTTGCGGCCAGAGATTTCGAAATACCATCAACAAAAACCGTGTACTGGCGCATCTCAGGACGCAGCGACACAGGGTTATAATGTTTTACATTTCCATAAGTAAGCGCCCAGTAAATCTGATCGTACATCAGGTAAACAGGTTTTCTATCATCGCCCCTTCTTAAATTTTCTTCAATTACCAAATCGCAGATCTCTTCCAAAGCTTCTTTAGTAAAAACCGTACCGGTAGGATTTTGCGGTGAACACAGAGCAACCAAAGTTGCATTTTTAATGTAGGGTGCGATATCCGCGGCGCGCGGCATAAAATTATTTTCAGGCGTAGCCTCAATTACAACGGGTTTTCCAGGACGGCGCGGGGAAAATTACGGTATCACCCGGATCTACAAGCGCGCGAAAAATAGAATAGATGACAGGACGTGCTCCACCGGCAATAACAATTTCATCATTTCTATAGTCAAGACCTTCTCTCTCTTTCAACAGTTTCGCAACAGAATTACGAAGTTCCAGCACTCCATCAGCAGCCGGATAATTAGTTTGGTCCGCGAAATATTCATCTACAATAAGCTGTTTTAATTCAGCGGGAATTGGAAATACTTTTGGATTAAAATCACCGATTGTCAGGTTGAATATTTTTTCACCGTTCCGGATCTTCTCGTTTACTTCCGCTGCCAGTTTAATGATCTCTGATCCAATTATACCATCAGCAAGTTTAGATACTTTCAAATCAATGCTTTTCATGCTTGTTGTGCTATCCATTCTTCTCAAAAATTATGCGTGTTTCCTTATTCACAAACCTACAGGATTTTTTTAACATTACATAAGGGAAAGGCCAATTTTATCAAGAAATTACAAGCATTTAATCATAAGCTGCAAAGGTGTTATTTAGTGCCGGAATAAACTTAAAATTGCTGAAGTTCCTCAAACAGCTAATTGTTGCCCCCGGCCTTATTAATCGTTTAATCGACAAATTTTAA
>CBIHPU010000664.1:0-2247 GCA_966211935.1 uncultured bacterium
ATGAACACAAAAACAGCGGATAAAAAATTCCTCGCACGTGAAGCGAGTGCCGACTCTATTGAAATTGCCAGTACAAAAGAGAACTTTTTTTATGATACGCAGGGAAAAAAATACATCGACTTTCTAATGGGCTGGTGCGTAGGAAATACGGGTTGGAACAACCGTGAAATAAAAAATGCACTGCAACATTTTGATGGACCTGAATATGTTTATCCCGGGCTCCTGTATAAACCCTGGGCGGAGCTGGCTTCCATGCTTGCTGATATAACTCCGGGCAAACTGGTAAAAAGTTTCAGAACAACAGGTGGAACGGAATCTGTTGAAGCGGCAATGCAGATTGCAATGGCTTATACAGGCAGAGGAAAATTTATTTCAGTTGAAGGAGCTTATCACGGAAACTCCATTGCTACATTGAGTCTTGGTTCTCCACCTGATTCTATGAAAAATCATTTACCAAATTGCATTCACCTTAGTCCGCCTTTGGATACAAAAGCGATCAGCAAACTGGAATCACGCTTAAAGAAAAAAGATATTGCCGCATTTATTATAGAGCCTGTCATTAATTCACTTGGCGTACTGATCCCTGATGCAATTTTTATACAGGAGGCACGCGCGCTTTGTAAAAAGTACGGAACTCTTTTCGTTGCCGATGAAGTTGCAACAGGATTCGGGCGCACAGGAAAACTTTTTGCATGCGAACATTTTCAACTTGAACCTGATATTATGTGCATGGCTAAAGCTATCTCGGGCGGTTATGCCGGACTCGGCGCCACAATTACAACAGAAAAAATTGCAAAGAAAGCGGAGTCGGATGTTTCATTGTATTCTACATTCGGGTGGCACCCGATTAGTGTACATACTGCAATTGCAAATATTCAATACATTCTGCAGCATAAAGAAGAATTATTGCTTAATACAAATGAAAAAAGTCAGATCTTCAGAACACGTCTTGCGCAAATGAAATTTAAAGAAGAAAATAAATTGAATATCATAGGGCTTTCAGTTGGAGTTGATGTTGGTTCAGATCGCTATGCTGAAAAAATTCAGAAACGTTGCCTGGAAAAAGGTTTGCTGATCATGAGTAGCGACAAACATATTTTAATGTTTCCCGCATTAAACGTCGATACAAATACTGTAGAAAACGGACTTAAAATACTTGAATCCTGTATTTAATCGGGGCCGGTTTAATTCTGTCCTATCAAAATGATAAAATTCACTATCAATTTGATTAAATTATCAAAAAATTAAAGAGCAACCAGACTGGTTTTCAGTCAATTAGCGGCGCGGCATGGAATTCGAAATGGGGTATCCAGCGAACAAAACCATGACAGCAGCAAAAATCCAAACCATAAAAAAAATAGCAGCGGTATCTTTCTTACTTGCTCTATTGGCTGCTTCTGCAATTAGGGCGCAGAACAGCAGCGATTACAGCAACGCGTTCGGTATTCGTTTCGGGGGCACCTCCGGCCTGACCTACAAGCACCATTTTGGTGGAGGCAATGCAATGGAGCTTATTGTGCTTACTTCTCCTGGCCTTACGGCTTTGTATGAAAAACATAATGCAACCAATGCAAGCGGATTGAATTGGTATGTTGGCGGTGGAGCGCACGTAAGAATGATGAAGTACAGAAATTATTTTGTCATGTACAGAAACGATAAGGATCAATATTATTATTACACCAAAGAATATTATTATGGTCCCGCGTTCGGTCTTGATGTAATTGCCGGTCTTGAATACAAGGTCAGTTCGGTGCCACTGGCGTTCAGCTGTGACATAAAACCGAACATAGAATTCTGGGGTAATGATCGCGTGTACATGTACATCGATCCCTCAATAGGAATTAAAGTAGCATTTTAAAATTTTTAGTTATAAACCGTATAATTTGAAGCAGGAAGAATTGAATGATTGAACACTTACCAGGGAACTAACCCTAATTAGAAAAACAAACGGTTTAAAACTTAAAAAACATGAAAACTAAAGCAGGAATAAGAATAGCGCAGGTAGGACTTGCATTGCATTACTGACCTCGTGTACGAATCACGAAGAGCAGCAGAGAGAAGAGCTTGCACGCATCAGGGCAATAACCAACGAACTTACGCAGGAAGCAAATGTGCGTATGGTGACAGAGAGAACTGAAATGCAGAAAGAGATGGATGAAACGCTTGGCGAAATTGATCACCGTCTTGAACTGATTAAAAGTCAGAGAGGAATAATTTCTCTTGATGCGAAGCGCGGAGACTTGCATA
>CBIHPU010000665.1:0-2241 GCA_966211935.1 uncultured bacterium
TTACTTGAAGTAAATGCCAGCCAACGTGATAAAGACTTTATAATGGCTGTTAACTGGAAAAAAGCTGAAGAGTATATCGCTCAGGGTAAAGGAAAGAAAATGCCGGTAAAATACGCGCATAACATTTATGATGAAAAAACACATTCTGCAACTTCTGAGATCCTCAATGAGGTATTACTGCTTGATCCGACAGAACTGAAGGATTTCGTTTATATGATTCCTTGTCCTAAGTCTCCACACGGTTGCGACGTTGATCCTACAGGAGAATACATTGTTGGTAGCGGTAAGCTTGCTGCATTGATTCCGGTGTTCTCTTTCTCTAAACTGCAGAAAGCAATTGCTGATAAAGCGTTTGAAGGAGAATACAGCGGATTGCCTGTAATTAAATATGAAGCCGCGTTACACGGTGAGGTTAAGAAACCAGGTCTTGGTCCTTTGCACACTGAATTTGACGGAAAAGGAAACGCTTATACATCAATGTTCGTTTCTTCTGAAGTTGTAAAGTGGAATGTAAAAGAGTGCAAAGTGCTTGACAGAATTCCTACTTATTATTCTATCGGTCACTTAATGGTAGTTGGTGGCGACACTAAAACTCCTTATGGAAAATATCTTGTAGCTTACAATAAAATTACTAAAGACAGATATTTGCCAACAGGTCCTGAGTTAACACAATCTGCACAGCTGATAGATATTACCGGTGATAAGATGAAACTTCTTCTTGACTTCCCGACAATAGGAGAGCCGCACTACGCGCAAGGTATTCCTGCGGACAAGATTGTAAAGAATTCAACCAAGATCTTTAAGATCGAAGAAAACGGCCATCCTTATGCAGCTAAAGGTGAAAAGTTCGCCAGGGTAGAGCGTAAAGGAAACCAGGTTCATGTTTACATGACTGCGATCCGCTCCCACTTAACGCCAGACAATATTGAAGGTATTCAGGTGGGTGATGAAGTTTATTTCCACGTAACTAACCTGGAGCAGGATTGGGATGTGCCACACGGATTCGCAATTAAAGGAAGTGATAATGCTGAATTGTTGATTATGCCAGGAGAGACCTGCACATTAAAATGGATACCTGAAAAAACCGGTATGTTCCCATTCTATTGCACAGACTTCTGTTCCGCGCTTCACCAGGAGATGTCGGGTTACGCACGCGTTTCACCTAAAGGTTCAAATGTACCTTTGAAATTTGGAACAGGTGTGATTGAAGACAGTGGTGAATCTGCACAAAAATAATAATATGGACAGTTTAACAGTAGGTAGTGGCCCGGTAAAACGGCCACTACCTTTACAAACAACAGTAAAAAGATCAAACAAAATTAATCCGCTATCGAGATGGATGATATTGCTTGCTACATTGCTGTTGCCCATAGCGTATTTTATGCCAATTTGGAAAATACAATTATGGGCGCCTCAATATCCGGAAGGTCTTGAGATGAAAATCTGGATCAACAGGTTAACAGGAAGTATTGACATCATCAATGGTCTTAACCATTATATAGGAATGGCTAATATTGAAGAAAGCATGTTCCCTGAATTAAAGTTTCTTTCATATTTAGTTGCCGGTATTATCGCGTTGGGTTTGATCACTTACGTTGTAAACCGCCAGGGTTTATTAAAAGTATTTACAATTGTTATTCTACTTTTCGCGCTGGGCGCTTTGATCGACATGTACATCTGGGGTTACAAATATGGACATAACCTGGATGAACATGCCGCTATTAAAATTGAAGGCGAATCTTATCAGCCACCGTTAATCGGTTACAAACAGTTGCTGAACTTTACTGCACTTTCTGCACCTGACAAGGCGGGTCTTGCCTTTCTTGCCGCAGGAGTGCTTTCTATACTTGCACTGGTCATTCAGTGGTTAAAAAACAGAAAGATGAGAATGACCAATTCCGCTCTTGGACTGATTCTGCTCGCAGGACTATTTTCCTGCGCACCTGAACAGGAACAATTAAATTACACAAGAGACGCCTGCGATTTTTGCGGGATGAAACTGGTCGATAAAAAATATGGCGCGCTGATCGTTACTGAGAAAGGCAAATCATATCGTTTCGACGATCTGAACTGCATGCTGAATTATAAAAATGAAAAGTTAAGTGATCAGGCAATTTCAAAATTTCTGATCACCGACTTTTCCAATCCTGGTAAACTGATAGATGCAACTGCGGGTTATTATTTACGCAATGAAGAGTTGAGAAGCCCGATGGGCGCTAATACAGCCGCGTTTGAAAAGCC
>CBIHPU010000666.1:0-2231 GCA_966211935.1 uncultured bacterium
GTTTTATTTCCGTTATCCTGAGCAGATTCCAGTACCTTTTCGATAAAATTTCCCTTTTTTCAGGTTAAACTGTGTTGGGGAAATTGGGGAAATTGAGTAGTTTTGTTACTCAATAATGATTGAAACTCTCATATCTTCCAAAACCAGGACCAAGCTGTTGATGAAGTTTTTTATCAATAGCAGTAATGAGGCATACCTGCGGAACCTGGAAGAAGAGTTTGGAGAGTCTACAAATTCCATCAGGCTTGAGTTAAATAAATTTGAAAAAGCTGGTTTTCTCACATCGTTTTCAAGAGGAAATAAAAAGCTTTTTAAAGTAAACGTAAAGCATCCCCTTTTTTCAGATATCAATCGCATCATCATCAAACTCACAGGGCTTGATCATGTGCTTGATTATATTTTAAAACGTATTGGAGATCTGCATCAGGTTTACCTGGTTGGAAAGCTTGCAAAAGGACAGGATACAGATATAATAGACCTTGTACTTGTAGGGGATAATCTGAACAAGCCTTTTTTGCTGGAGCAAATAGAAAAAGCTGAAAAGAAAACCGGAAAAAAGATTAAGTACGTGCATTATAACGTGCTTGAATTCGATATTGAAAAAATAAAGGAGCCGAATATGCACCCGCTTCTTCTTTGGAGCAAGTGAATTTGTATTCTTTGAACTTTTACTCACTTGGTACTCTGTGACTGAGGAGGCGAAGCTTTAAAAAGATGAGAGTAAAATGAAACAGTGGCACGCGGTATACGTAGCATCACGTCAGGAAAAAAAAGTGAACCAGGCGCTCCAGCGCAAAGGCATGGAAACTTTTTTGCCACTGAACAAAACACTCAGGTATTGGAGTGACAGAAAAAAAATTGTTGAGTTGCCCTTATTGCCCGGTTATGTGTTTGCTCATATTGAACAGAATGATCGTGATATGGTACTGAACACTCCGGGCGTTGTAAGCTTTGTGAAGAGCGCGGGTAAAATTGGCGTAGTTTACGAACATGAAATAAACGCGTTGAAACAATTGATAGAGCACGGATATCACCTGGACGCTTTTCCCGCCGAAAAGATCAGCAGCGGAGATAAAGTTGAAATTTCTTCCGGCGCGCTTAAAAATTTGCAGGGTGTTGTGATCGAAGAGAGCGGAGAAAGTTTTTTCAATATTTTCCTGGAAGGCATCGGTTACAATATCCGCGTAAAATTGCCCGCGGGCATTTTAAAAAAGTTTGCTTAATTATATAACACATTATGTTCATTGAACGGTTATTTATAAAAGACGCCTCTGTAAAACGCCACCTGGCAAAAACAATTACATGGAGAATTGTCGGAACAATGGATACTATGGCAGTTGCGTGGTTCATTACAGGAAATCCATTAACGGGATTAAAAATTGGAGGTATTGAAGTGATGACAAAAATGATCCTGTATTTTTTTCACGAGCGTGTCTGGTATAAAGTGAACTATGGATTAAAACACAGGGAAAAAAAAGAAGATGCGGTTTAACTGGAATTTAACGACATCAGATCATGCAAGCTAAACAAATAGAAACAGAATGGGATATCATACTTCGGCCAAGGAACAAATGGTACGATATTGATTTGAAGGGTGTCTGGCACTACAGGGACCTCATACGTCTTTTTGTTCGCCGCGATTTTGTCGCTCAATATAAACAAACATTACTCGGGCCGCTATGGATAATCGTTCAGCCCTTAATTACAACTATATTCTATGCGCTGATTTTTGGAAGAATTGCCAAACTTCCAACAGAAGGTTTACCACCCGCCTTATTTATAATGCCCGCTCTTATCGCATGGACATATTTTACAGATTGCATAAATAAAACAAGTAATACATTCTCTTCTAACGCCAATATATTCGGTAAAGTTTATTTTCCAAGATTGGTGGCTCCTGTTTCAGTCATCATCTCCAACTTATTCAAGTTCCTTATTCAGCTCGTACTTGTAATTTTCCTTCTCGCTTATTATTATTTCTATCAAGGTATTAAGATCACGCCGGACTATCATATCATTTTCTTTCCGCTGTTCATATTGATCCTGGCCGGCATGGGACTTGCAACCGGGCTTATTGTTTCTTCAATGACAACACGGTATAGGGACTTAAGTTTCTTTATCGGTTTTTTTATTCAGTTTTTAATGTACGCGTCCTCAGTCGTTTTTTCTTTTAATAACTTTAGTCCTCAACTAAAGGAGATAATTAAATGGAATCCTTTTGTCTGGATAAT
>CBIHPU010000667.1:0-2229 GCA_966211935.1 uncultured bacterium
TATTCCTGATTTTACTTTAATAACAATTGGTGCAACGGGATAATTGGAACCACTTTTGCAAAAGCATGCCAAAGAACAAATAACTCAAAACAATACCATTATGAAAAAGATAGCATTAGCAGCGGCACTTACCTGTTTCTCTTTATACAGCGTGCTGGCTCAAACGAACAATTCACTTACAGTTTTTACTGAAGGGGGCGAACGTTTTTATTTAATTATAAACGGCGTTAAACAAAACGCAACAGCAGAAACTAATGTAAAGGCAACCGGCATTAATGGCCAGCAGGTAAAAGCCAAAATTATTTTTGATCAGTCAGGGATTCCTGATTGCGATAAAAGTGTACCAATGATGTGGGGAGGTGAACCGGTGAGCAATACCGAATTTACTTTCTCAGTAGGGAAAAATAAAAAAGGAGAATACAAATGGAAATTTGTGAGCCAGGCACCGGTAAGTGGTGGAAGCGTAGCAACAACAAATACTGTCAGCACCAACGCTGCAATAAGCCCGGCAACGAATACAAACGTGAACAATAATACATCTGCAAACACGACAGTTACATCAACCACAACAACAACCGGCAACGGAAACGCTGGAGCCAGCATTACGTTAGATGTAAATGCAACCGGGATGAATGTGAATATGAACGTAAACGAC
Organism: uncultured bacterium; assembly: GCA_966211935.1. Lineage (GTDB taxonomy): Bacteria > Bacteroidota > Bacteroidia > B-17B0 > Aurantibacillaceae > AM-1111. Next base: position 656 of record CBIHPU010000667.1, read on the forward strand.
GGAACAGGTGGCGGAGCAACGACTACTACAACAACTTCAACAATGACAACAACTTCTTATACAACAACCTCAACGGGAGTATCACAGAACACGCATGTAAATTCAGGCACAAATACCGGCAATGCAAACGTAAACATAAATGTGAACGCGCCTGTTACAACAAGCATGACAACAACGTCGTCGACTACCACTACAACCTCAGGTTCCGCGTCTGACAATACAACAATTACTGAAAGCGCTTGCAGCATGCCAATGAGCAGCGCAGAGTTTTCTGATGCGAAGTCTTCCATAGAATCAAAATCTTTTGAAGACACCAAACTGACTTTGGCAAAACAGATTGCAGACAACAACTGTATGAGTGCCGAACAGATAAAAGGCATCATCGGTATTTTCGCGTTCGAAGAATCCAGGCTTGAATTCGCAAAATACAGTTATTCACGATGCACGGACAAGAAAAACTATTACAAGCTGAGTGATGCTTTCAGCTTTGAATCGAGTACAGAAGAGCTGAATCAGTATATTAAAGGAAAATAGCACAACGCCGCCGTATTTGTAGATCGATAAAAAACTTCCGAAAGGAGCCTGGCTGTTAATGTCAGGCTTTTTTTATTGGCTTAGCGAGACATTAACCGGATAGTCATCAAAATCCACCCAAATGAAAATTGGAAAAATTTGGAATCAGATTCCAGATTTTTCCAGACTTTTTCAATATATATCTCAGGATCAGATCATTCCTTTTGTGCTCGGCAATACCATTCTGTTTTCATCGCGCTTAACCGCAAATTTTATTGCCTTTGCAAAGGCCTTGAAAATTGCTTCAATTTTATGATGCTCATTATCGCCTTCGCATTTAATGTTCAGGTTACATTTTGCGGCATCTGAAAAAGACTTAAAGAAATGGAAAAACATTTCAGTAGGCATGTCGCCAACCTTCTCACGCGTGAACTTCGCATCCCATACAATCCAGTTTCGTCCTCCAAAATCAATTGCAACCTGTGCGAGGCAATCATCCATTGGTAAACAAAATCCATAACGTTCAATGCCAAGTTTATTTCCAAGCGCTGAATTCATTGCCTCACCCAACGCGATTCCAACATCTTCAATGGTATGATGCTCATCAATGTGGAGATCACCTTTACACTCTACAACCAGGTCAACGGCGCCGTGCTTTGCAATCTGTTCAAGCATGTGGTCGAAGAAGTTAAGGCCGGTATTAATTGCGGCTCTTCCACTTCCATCCAGGTTAAGTGAAATTTTAATATCTGTCTCTTTCGTTTTCCTGAAATGTGAAATACTACGCGCCGGTAGCTTCAAAAAATTATAAATTTCTTCCCATGAATCAGTAACCAAAGAAATATCATTCAACAATGAATCTGGTTTGTCGTTGTTGCGGATAAAAATACTTTTCGCACCAAGATTTTTCGCAAGCTTAACATCCGTTAGCCGATCTCCGATTGTAAATGAATTCTTCAGATCATATTCCTCAGAAAAATATTTCATCAACATCCCTGTTCCAGGTTTTCTTGTCGGCAGATTCTCATGCGGAAAACTTTTATCTATATGAACATCACTGA
>CBIHPU010000668.1:0-2224 GCA_966211935.1 uncultured bacterium
TGCTTTATATATTGGGTCAGCAATTTATGCGTGCCGCTGCCTGCTTCCAGTTCGCCAGCAATAAGCAATTTGTCATTATGCGGATCAAAACCGTTCTGTTCCATTGCAAACAGTGTGTAATAAAGAATGTCTTCACTGTTCATGTAATTGAACGTGTTAAAAAACTTCAGCCCGTTATTCATCAGCAGCAGATTGAAATCGGTAGCGTTGATGTTGAGCAGAACTTTTTTTTCATTTCTTCCTGAAGAAGCGAGTACGAGTTCTATCAATGAAGTTGCAATGTGTTTTAATTTATGATTGCTGAAATGCTCATCAAAAAAAAGTTTCATCGGCTCAGGTATAGCGTAGATTACTTTTATATCCGCGCCCCGCACATCTTCAGTTATTATTCTTGCTCCGTCTGTTACCGGAAAATTGAAACGAAGCAATTCTTCTTTGTTCTGTTCTGAATAAAAGGGAGCGGGTACAAGTGTGGCGCCCGGACGATTCCAGGTGAGAAATACCGAATGAAAACCCGGACGGATCACATCCAGTGAAGATTGAAGTTCACTGAACAAAAGCGCGTAACTGTCTTTTTTTTCCGAAAACTCAAAATGAATCTTGCCCGCCAGTTTCAGGAAGTGAGTTACGGGGTCATAAACAGCATAATTCATATGACCCGAGCCAAATTCTACGGACAAATCGAATTTTTCAGGACTCAGCTGACTGAAGCCTTCTTCCCTTATTTCTTCTTTTTCTTTAATTATGCTTGCCATAGAACAATAAAAAAAGGGGTTTGGTTTTACCCCTTTCCAATTATTTGCGCGAAAATCTATTTCTTAGCATGCTGTTGACCGTGTACTTTATCTTTCACCAACTCGTCAACAATCTGCCCCTTAAAAATATGAGTTGTTGTATCAGCTCCACCAGTTGTAACACGCGCGCTGAAATCCGCGGAAAAAGTAAAATGCGTTTTTGGCGCGTCCCACTCAAGTTTGGTTATGTTGAAATCACATTCAGTTCCTTTGACATGGTATTTTTTGTCCTTCCACGTTATAAGAATGTGTGTGTCCTCTCTTGGACCAATTTTTCCATCCTTGAATAATATATCAAAGTGCACATAATCATTATCGTGTCTGCCTTTGCTGTTTGTGTATTTCTTACTTTTGAAATGAACAATTATGTTATCCGGACCTTTCTCTTTCATATGAAGAGTATTGTAACGGTGGTGTACGCGACCCTGGTGCTTCGCTTCGTTTGGATCGCAGTTAAAAGAATCGGCTCCAAATACAGCTAGTAAAGGTGCGTGCAGGGTGGTCACCTTTGGGTGGCTGTTATCCTGTTTGGGCGATTTAGTTGAAAAGGTGAAGGCGGAGATTACGAACATTATTGTCGCCATTACACCTGTTAGAATTAGATTTCTCATGCGGTAAATTTACCCTCAAAGGTAAAAATTATGCCAAATTTCTTGTTTTAAAGTTTTTACGAGTTTTTCAGTATTTCCAAATAATATGTATATTTGCAGCCCATTTAATAAAATTTATTCACATGTTAATTGTACAGGTAAAAGAAGGAGAAGCGCTTGAGAAAGCACTGAAGAAGTTCAAAAAGAAATTTGAAAAGACTGGTGTCGTTAAGGAATTACGCGAACGTCAGAAATTCACTAAGCCTTCTGTAAAACGCCGTGAAGGTGTTATTAAAGCTGTTTACAAACAGAAACTTCAGAACGGAGAAATAGTTAAGTAATTAAGCTTCTGTTATACAGTAAGTTAATGACTTTCTGATAACTGATTTTTATTAGCTTTTCTTTAAATATTATTAGCTTTCTTTTAAGGATTTAAATCTATAAATTCGTTAAGAGAAAGTTTTTTTTATGTCCCATACCGCCAGTGAATTTCTCAGCTATTTAAAGAACGAAAAGAAATACTCGGCGCATACGCTGGTGTCCTACCAGAACGATTTAAACCAATTTTTCAAATTTAGTGCAGAACAGTTCGAAACTTCCGGCCCGGAGTCACTGACTCCCGTTTTCATCCGTTCCTGGGTGAATAACCTCGCTGAAAATAAGATCACCTCAAAATCTATAAACCGCAAACTCAGTTCGCTTCGCTCTTATGTAAAGTATCTTCTTAAAAAACAATTCATCAGTAAGGATCCTTTTCAGAAACTGAATTCGCCTAAGATTCCAAAGTCTCTACCTGTTTTTGTGGATTAAAAAAAAATGGAGAATCTCTCAGATTTTTTT
>CBIHPU010000669.1:0-2220 GCA_966211935.1 uncultured bacterium
CGATGATCGCGCCTATGATGAGCCAATCCAGCCTGTTGAGTTTCCAGAAGTGCGAAATTTCAAGCAGGTCCATCAGGAACCATGCAAGAACCAAAGTTGCAACACCTCCTCCAATAAATCCTTCCCATGTTTTACCGGGTGAAATCCGCTCCATCAATTTCCTTTTTCCCATCATTGAACCCGACAGATAAGCAAAGGTGTCGTTGGTCCAGATAAGAAAAAAGATTCCCAGAATAAAATTCGCTTCGTAATCATTGCGGTAATGTCCTAACTCAATCAGAAAAGAGAACGGCACAACCACGTAAATAACTCCGAAAACAGTTGAGGCGATATTAAGAAAAGGCTTATCCTTTTTACGGAAAAGTTCAATGATATAAATGGAGCAGACCAGCAATAATATTATGGCAAGAAAAGATTCTTTGAATAACTGGGATGGCAACAGATTACGTTGGAGGAAATAATAATAGAGTATAAGACCCGTGATAATTCCGATTATTTTTTGCGGATGCACATCATATTTTTCGCTCAGCTTATAAAATTCAGTAAGTCCTATAACCGATATAACCGCGAACAGCAGACCGATACTATAGGGACTATACCAGGTACATCCGACAAGGATGATAACAAAAATGGTCCCTGACAGGGTGCGTTTCCAGAAATTTGATTTCACAAAAAATGAGAAAATGTCTGTAATATTAATTAATCCCCCCGTAATATGCCACCCGGGGAGCAAAATAAAAAAGGCATGCCGCTTGCTTTAGCCTCTTATACTTTCATGGCGTTCAAAATTTATTAAATTTGCTACCCTTAAAAAAAATCAGCATTATGAGTAAAGACGGAAAAAAACTACTTGCGAGCATTTTTACAGCCATTGCTTTCAGTTTATTTTCTCAGGCGCCGGCAACGGACCCTGTTTTACTGACCATAGACGGTAAACCGGTAACCAAATCAGAATTTGAAGCGGTTTACTTCAAGAACAATCCAAACAAGACGGTAAGTGATCCGAAAGCTGTTGAAGAATATCTTGAATTGTTCATCAATTTTAAGCTGAAAGTAAAGGAAGCTGAAGAAATGGGTCTTGACACAATGAAATCATTCATTGGTGAATTGGGTGGCTATCGCAAACAACTTGCGGCACCATATCTTACGGACAAAAATGTAAATGAAGAATTGGTAAAGGAAGCGTACGAGCGTATGAAAACTGAAATTCATGCCAGTCACATACTTATAAAAGTGAATGAAGACGCTTTGCCAAAAGACACGCTTGAAGCTTACAATAAAATAATGGCTTTTCGTGCACGGGCGCTTAAAGGCGAGGATTTTGGAAAGCTCGCTAAAGAAAGCGCGGAGAGAGGTGATCCAAGCGCTAAGGACAACAACGGCGACCTTGGTTTTTTCTCGGCATTCAGCATGATCTATCCGTTTGAAACGGCCGCGTATAATACAAAGCAGGGAGAAGTGAGCATGCCTGTCAGGACGCGTTATGGTTATCACATTATTAAAGTGTGGGAAAAAAGACCATCCCGCGGACAAATCCTCACGAGTCACATCGCCATCCGCATTAAAAAAGATGCAAGCAAAGAAGATTCGGCAAACGCTAAAAAGAAGATCTATGAGATCTACGATAAAATAAAAGCAGGTTCTGCCACATTCGAAGAAATGGCTCAGCAATTTTCCGATGACAAAGGATCGGCGCAAAAAGGCGGTCAGCTCGATTGGTTCGGTACCGGTAAACTTCCATTTAAGAATTTTGAAGACAAAGCGTTTGAATTAAAAGAAAACGGACAGATCACTGAACCATTTACCACTCCGTTTGGCTGGCACGTCGTTAAGCGACTGGATAAAAAAGATCTTGGTTCTTTTGATCAGTTGAAGAATGAATTAAAGCAGAAAGTCGCGAAGGACGGACGTTCCCAAATGGGTCGCACAAGCCTGGTAGAAAAAATCAAAAAAGAAAACAACTTCACTGAATTTAAAGAGAAAAAGAAGAAAGTTGAAGTGTTTACGTCGTTTGAAGAAATAGTAGCAAAAATGGACAGTTCATATTGGGATGGAAAATGGAGAGCGGATAAAATGAAAGGCATGAACAAACCAATGTTTAAGCTCGGCGACAAAACTTATACGCAGGAAGATTTTGTAAAGTTCCTTGAGAGCAGGCAAACGCGTCGCATGCCGAATGATTTCCGCACAATCCTGAGACAGCAATATAATAACTGGATA
>CBIHPU010000670.1:0-2218 GCA_966211935.1 uncultured bacterium
CTTCTTGTGAAAATGAAACTGTTCAAGGCAACATGCAAAAGATATTATTTGCTGCGATTCTATATGCGGATCCCAATAAATATCAAACTATTCATCAAACGCATCAAAGGAAAAAAAGTATATATAACTTAATCGTTTAACTTTACGTTAGCATTATACAAATATGAAAAAAGCGCTACTCTTCATTTTTCTTTTTCCATTCATTTTTCTTTCGCAAACGGAATACCTTACTTACAGGTCAGCTGAAAATCCTTATTACTGGAAAAACCGAAAACCCTTTGATGGTTACTGGCAACAGGACGTTCATTACAATATTTCCGCGGAGCTGAATGACAGCACGGATATAATTTCAGGAAATGAAAAATTAATTTATTGGAACAATTCGCCTGACGAGATAAATTTTGTCTTTTTTCATCTTTATGCAAACGCGAATACAAAAGATTCTTATCTCGCGGATCTGTATAAAAACAACAATTACCATTTGAAATTCGGGAAGTATCGCGAAAAAGGTTTGGGGACCACTGTAGATAAAGTTTCTTCCAATGGAACGGATCTGAAAATGGAAGTTGATAATACAATCATGAAGGTATACCTGAGCAAGTCATTAAAGCCAGGTGATTCAATTAGTTTTGATATTTCATTTAAAACATATTTTGACAAAGAAGCGATCAGAAACAGAATGAAATCATTTAAGTCAGGTCCATACAAGCACTTTGACATTGTTCACTGGTATCCCCGCATCAGCTGCTACGATAGAAAATTCGGTTGGGATACGGAACAGCATATGGATCACGAATTTTATGGAGACTTTGGCTCATTTCATGTGGAAATGACTTTACCGAACAATTATATAATTGATGGAACAGGAATAATTTTAAATGAAAAAGAAGTATTACCAGACGAACTGAGAAAGAAACTGGATATTTCAAATTTCGCAAAAAAGCCCTGGAATTCGGCGCCTTCAGAACTAATTCCCCGCAATGGAAAAAAAACCTGGATCTTTTCCGCTTTAAATGTTCATGATGTTGCTTATACTGCTGATCCGACTTACAGGATAGGAGAAAGTATGTGGAATGGAATTCGTTGTATAGCGCTCGTGCAGGAATCACACGCTCAAGGCTGGCAGCGCGCTTCAAATTATGTCGCAAAAATAATTGCCACTAATTCCAAACTTATTGGTCTGTATGCTTATCCTAAAATGATAGCGGCAGACGCGCAGGATGGCATGGAATATCCCATGATAACACTTGATGGTGGTTATGATCCTGATTTCAGGGGTTTGTTCATTCACGAAATCTCGCACAATTGGTTCTTCGGAATGATAGGAAGCAACGAAACTTACCGCGCGTTCATGGATGAAGGATTCACACAATTTTACAGTGCATACACTTGGGAACATATTGAAGGAAAGTATGATCTTTTTTATCCCAGCACAAACAATTATGTAAAGAAATTCGATGAGCCATATGAAGCGCGCGAATCAGATGCTTTTCTGGGTTATTACAATTCAGTCAACAAGGGTGAAGAAGTTACATTGAACACACATAGTGATCATTTTAATGGCGGGATACGTCATGCCGGAGGATATGGTCAGGTATATTCAAAAACAGCAACAATGCTGTATAATCTGCAATATGTTTTGGGCGATAGTCTTTTCGACGCGGCAATGCAACATTATTTTGAGCAATGGAAGATCTGTCATCCATATCCGGAAGACATGCGGGCATCCATTATCAACTTCACACACGTTGATCTGAACTGGTTCTTTGACGCGTGGCTAGAGACAACAAAAACCATTGATTACAAAATAAAAAAAGTAAAGCGTAAAGGAGATAATTATTCAATCACATTTGAACGTGTTGGCTGGAGCATGCAGATGCCCATAGACTTCACTGTTTACACAGAAGATTCAACGCGACACAATTTTCATATTCCAAACTCCTGGTACGAAAAGAAAACAACGGCAACGGTGCTGCCACGATGGATCGGGTGGGATAAAGTGAAAAAAGAATATACAGCATCAGTGAAAATTCCAGGAAAGGTGATCAATGTAGTAATTGATACAAGCGGCAGACTTGCGGACATCAACTACACGAACAACCGCTGGAAGAAAAACACAGTAATGAAGTTTGACAGCAAGATCTGGAACCTGCCGGACCGCAAGCATTACGAAATGTTTTACAAACCTGCGGTCTGGTACAACGGATTTGACGGTCTT
>CBIHPU010000671.1:0-2214 GCA_966211935.1 uncultured bacterium
GTCTGGTGTTGCTGGATGAAATTGGCAGAGGCACCAGCACGTATGATGGAATTTCCATTGCCTGGGCGATTGCGGAATTCATACATGAAAATAAAGCGAAAGCGAAAACATTATTCGCGACGCACTATCATGAGCTGAATGAAATGACGAATTATTTTGCGCGTATTAAAAATTTCAACGTGTCCGTACGTGAGGTGAACAATAAAATTATTTTCATGCGTAAGCTGGAAGAAGGAGGAAGCGAACATAGTTTTGGTATACACGTTGCAAGAATGGCGGGAATGCCGGACACTGTTGTGAACCGCGCGGGAGAAATTCTGAAGAAACTTGAAAAAGAACACGAAACCGAGTTGGCTGAAGGACAGGCAGCGGTGCCATCCTCAGAAAGTGAACCAGATGAAAAAGGAAAAAATTATCAGTTAAGTTTCTTTCAACTGAACGATCCTGTTCTGGAAAATATTAAGGAAGAATTACTGAAGACTGAAATCAATTCGCTTACACCGGTAGAGGCTTTATTGAAGCTGAATGAAATAAAGAAAATGGTTTCGCCCCGGTAATCAGTTACGATAGAGCAGCGCAACGGCATAAGCCGCTACTCCTTCTTCCCGGCCTATAAATCCTAATTTTTCGTTTGTTGTGGCTTTTATCGAAATGTCTTCGTTGTCAATTTTAAGTATGGGCGACAAAGCAGCTTTCATTTTTTCAAGATGAGGATTTATTTTTGGCTGCTCAGCACACAAGGTCGCGTCAATATTTCCGACAGAAAAATTATGCTGCCCGATCAGATTCATCACTTCACCCAAAAGAAGTTTGCTGTCAATACCTTTGAAACGCTGATCTGTATTTGGAAAGTAGTGTCCGATATCCCTGAGACCCGCAGCTCCCAGTAACGCATCACAAATTGCGTGAATCAATACATCAGCATCTGAATGACCGACTGCTCCTTTGTTATGTTCCAGTTTAATTCCTCCAAGCCAGAGATCCTTCCCTTCTTCCAACTGATGTACATCAAAACCAAAACCGATTCTGAAGTTGGGCTTCATAAAAATTATTTTGTTTCTGGAGTGTTCTGTCCTTTGAACGCGTCAAAGTCAAACAGGAGAGAAAAACGAAGCGTGTTTTGCAACGGATTGTTTTGTCTGATCGGAATCAGGTAAGCGAAATCAAGACCAAACACATTGTATTTTACACCAGCGCCAAGCGTCATGTATTGACGATTTCCTTTTGTTCTATCCTCGTAAAAGAACCCTGCCCTTACCGCGAACTGCTTATCATACCAGTACTCAAGGCCAACTGAAGGATTTATTTCACGCAACTCTTCTCTTGCTCCGCCCGGTGCATCATAAAATGACTGGATCATTCCCTGCGCAACACCCACGTTAGGATCGCGGCCCTTAACTATATTGGTTGTTCCGGTTTGATATTCAGGAGGCGTTGGAACCAGTAATTTATTGAAGTCAGCAAGAACCGTAAATGTATTATAATCATCCATCTCAATCTGCCAACCTGCTCCCAATTTTAAGTTTGTTGGAATAAAATCCTTATCGCCACTGCTGGTGTAAGAAATCTTCGCGCCCATATTCGAAATATTCGCGCCGATACTGAGGTAAGAATTCTTACCATTCACTTCTATCTTCTTCGATTTGTAATAACAGTTTACGTCAACTGCAAATGAAATTCCGGCATGCGTTGTTGTGCCACCGGATAATGTTAATCCGTTTGTAAGGTTAGAATAAATAAAACGTCCTACCATTCCGCCGGAAAATCTGTCTCCTAATTTTCTCGCATAACCCGCGTCGATTGCAAATTCGTTGGGCCTGAAATTTCCGATTGTATTACCAACGATATCAGTAAATGTGATACTTCCCAATGAAAAATAGCGAAGCGATCCGGTAACGGCAGAGTTTTTATCCAGCTTATAATATCCCGCCAGGTAAGCAAGGTTGATATCATTTACCAACTGTCGCAACCAGGGTGTATAGGAAACACCAAGGGCGAGTTTCTTATCGGCGAAAGCCAGCTTTGATGCGTTCCAGTGAACCGAGTTCGCGTCAGGAGAAGACGCGACACCGCAATCTGCCAAACCACCTGCCCGTGAATCTGGTGTGATCAGCAGCAACGGCACAGCCGTAGTAATGGTATTAATACCTCCGTTTAACTGCGAAGTTGAACTTACCTGCGCAACCGAACCTAATGTCAGCAGTGTGGCAGTCA
>CBIHPU010000672.1:0-2191 GCA_966211935.1 uncultured bacterium
ATGAGAATGGAAAGCTGAAAAGCGAACTGAATTACAAAGAAGGAAAAGCAGATGGCTATTACAAACGCTGGTTTGCAAATGGAAAAATAGCGATGGAAGGATGGTACGTGGATGATGAACTTCAGGGCACGTGGATAGAATATGAGCCCGGTGGCAAAAAATCTTCTGAATCATATTACCTGAATGGAGAACAGTACGGCTGGCAAACTTATTTTGGACCAAACGGTAAACGCGACCAGGAAGAGTTTTATGATGAAGGATTGAATTCCATGATTATTTATTATGATTCAACCGGCGCTGTGCGCGATAGCGTAACACTTAAATGGGGATCCGGCGACCTCATTACGCATTTTCCCGGGTCAAAGCAGATACGTTTGAAAACACAGCGTACAGAAGGTTTTGCTGAAGGAAAACTGATCCGGTATTTCTTTAATGGAAAAGTTGAAACAGACGGAGATTACAAAGACAACGAAGCGGTGGGTCCGTTTAAACAATACTGGCTCAATGGAAAAATAAGAATAGAATGTACTTATGTGGACGGTGAATATGAAGGCGTATATAAATCTTATTATGAGAACGGAAGTATAGAGCACGAATGGTTTTACAAAAAGGGCGAAGAAGAAGGAGTGCAGAAAAACTATTATCCGAATGGAAAACTTTCCCGCGAAGCGGAATTTAAAAACGGCAGAGCCAGCGGAACAATTAAACTTTACGCGCAGGATGGTTCACTTATTGTTCAGCGTAATTACATCGATGATCAGCTGGTAAGTTATACTTACATGGATAAAACGGGTTCGCTGGTGCCCGAAATAAAAGTTACTGATGAGAATGTAACCATGCTCGCGTATTTTCAGAACGGACAGAAATCGCTGGAGTGTATTTATAAAAACGGCGTGCTCGAGGGCAAGAGATCGGAATATCATGCAACCGGTAAATTGGCAGAGGATGAAAATTATGTTTGCGGCAGGGAAGAGGGAGTGCAGAAATATTATTATGCTACCGGACAACTGAAATCTGAAGAGAATTATCTTTATGGAAACCGTCATGGTTCAGCCAAATATTATTTTGAGAATGGAAAGGTGGAACGTGAAGAGGCTTACGTTAATGGAGACGCGGTTGGAACCTGGAAGTTTTTTAATAACACAGGCAAGCTGGTTAAAACGCAATCCTGGTATGATGGATTATTGCTTGATGAGAAAATTATGAATTAAAAACTATTGTTTTGATGAGGGGAAAGAACTATTTGTGGGCCTCTGCAATTTTATTCGCTTTTGCGTTGCCCGCGCAGGAGATTCAGCTGGAAGAATATAAAAAAAAGTATCCGGGTGAAGACGCGATTTTTCTGAAACGAAAAGAGAATACGAGGATTTTTCTTGAAAAGGAAACAGTGAAAGTTGAATCGGAGCACGTGGAGGAAATGCTCATTCTTTCCGAAAAGGGAGTAAACTATGGAGAGCGCCAGGTTGGTGAAGACTACTTTACCAAAATAGAAGACCTGCAGGCAAAAAGTTTTGTTCCGGATGGAAAAGGATACAAAAAAAAGGAAGTGACCGATTTCAAAAAGCAATCAGATGTTGCTTCAGAGTCTTTTTATGATGATGGCTCTTCCACTTCATTTATTTTTCCGGCGCTCGTACCCGGCACAAAAACTGAGATGACGTATAAGAAAATCCTGAACGAGCCGCGTTTTTTTGGTGGCGCCTTCTTTTCGTCTTACATTCCTGTTGACGAATATGAGTATACTGTTGAGGTTGACAAGGCAATTAACCTAAGCTACAAAATTTTCAACGGAGAAAAAGCAAACATAGAATTTACTAAAACTGAAAAGAAAAAAACCGTTATCTATACATGGAAAGCGCGTTCGGTTTCAAAGATCAAATCAGAGAATGCGGCGCCCGCGTTAAGGTATACCGAGCCACACATGATAATTTTCATTTCAGATTTTAAAACTAAAAGTGGTAAAGATTCAGTTTTATTGAAACAACCCGAACACCTTTACAAATGGTATTCTTCGCTTGTTAAAGACGTGAACAGAAACGAGGAGCCACAACTAAAAAAACTTGTTGATTCTCTTGTTGCCGGTGAAACTGACGAGTTTGAGAAGGTAAAGAAGATCTATTACTGGGTGCAGGATAAAATTTCTTACATAGCGTTCGAGGACGGATTGGGCGGTTTTGTTCCGCGTGAATCA
>CBIHPU010000673.1:0-2190 GCA_966211935.1 uncultured bacterium
CGATGACACTACAGCGACCAGAACCGATATGTTTTGCATATTCTATTTCAAATTTCCGGGGAAAGAATTACCTGCAAATATTTTCTTTGATTCTACCAAAATTGAAATGCCTTATTGGAATATTGAACAGAATTCCGACACATTCGCTATTTGCCGTTTGTATCCAAGAGACACTGGACAGGTTGTTTTTCCAGAATTCAAATTCACAGATAGCAAAGGGAAAATACTTTATAAAATAGATATAAAAAAAGAGATATATTTTTTTGATCCAGGTTCGCAAAAACATATCTTAAAAAAAGTAGATTATGAACGTTTCAAACAAGATTCAATTGCCAGCGAAATTGACTTAAAATATAAAGAAATTCAAACCCGGAACACGATTATTTCCGATAGCATTGGAGCAGTCAGACAATGGTTGTTCGATAGTGCTAAAAGATTTCATTGTCTTCACGACGAACATTTCCTAAAAACAACTGACACCGTTTATAACGTAAATTATAACGCAGGAATTACAGAAATTATTTTTGAAACGAATTATTCTTGTCTGAATTGGAAAAATGAAAGCAATGCGCATGGTACTAGTATTAACACCACAGGAGAACAGATTAGTGAATACAGTACATATTCGGGGTATCCGAGTGAATTTCAATTACCGGCGTGCGATAATTTCATTAATGTGAAATATAATACCTGTGTCATCCGTCAAAAAATAACCTATTCAAATTCCGTATTAACAAATTATTCTTTTGAGAATATCAACAGATCTTATAAGGAAATTATCAGATTACATATATGGACTACTTTTGATAAGAAAGGAACCTATAATTTTCATGGAGCGAAAATAAAAACTCTGCGAGGTAATATATATTGTAATTCCTTCACAGTTAATGTAAATTGATAAGCTAACTTTACTAAATGAAAATTTCTTCCGCCACATTTTTTAAAAGCGCAGCCGCGCTTGCACAATGTCCAAAACCAACGCGCCCTGAATTTGCATTTATTGGTCGCAGTAATGTGGGTAAGTCTTCGCTGATCAATATGCTGGTGGGTAACAGAAAGCTCGCCAAAACTTCATCAACTCCAGGTAAAACCAAACTCATCAATCACTTTCTTATCAATGAAGAATGGTACCTGGTTGACTTACCCGGTTATGGTTACGCGAAAGTTGGTAAATCGCAAAAGGAAGAATTTGCAAAGCTGATAACAGATTACTGTTCAAAGCGTGATAGCCTGGTGTACCTTTTTATTTTGGTTGATTCAAGACTGCCATTGCAAAAAGGTGATTCAGAATTCATGTACTGGTGCGGAGAAAACAGCATTCCTTTTATTATCATCTTCACAAAAACAGATAAGCTCACAAAAAATGAACTGCAGAAAAATCTAGCAGCTTATAAAAAACAGTTGCTGGGATGGTGGGAAGAATTGCCCCCAATGATTATCTCTTCTGCAGAAACAGGATTAGGCAGAGAAGACATTTTAAAAACCATTGAGGAAAACAAACAGTATTTTACACCTGGAGAAAAAAAATAAAACTCTTTATATTCAGAAGAAGAATGTCATTTCAGATTTTGAATCATGATGAACCTGGACTGCTTTAATAAATTTCCAACACTGGAGACACCACGACTGCTAATGCGGCAGATTGTTGCAGCAGACGCGCCACGGATATTTGAAATGAGAAAGAGCGTCCTTGTAAATTCCTTCATCTACCGCCCATTGCAAAGCACGCTTGAAGAGGCTCAAAAATTAGTCGCGCGCGTTGAGGAGGGATATCAAAATAAAATGCTGCTTGCCTGGGCAGCGGAAAGAAAAGGAAGTGATGGACAACTGCTTGCCACCTGCGGATTCAATCGCGTTGAAATTCCAAACCGCCGCGCTGAAATAGGTGGAGAGATGCATCCAGACTTCTGGGGAAAAGGATTTGCGCCGGAAGGATTCAAAGCAATTATTGAATACGGATTTAAAGTCATGAAACTTCATACCCTTGAGGCAAAAGTAATTTCAGGAAACAGAAGTACTATTGCATTGCTAGAAAAATATGGTTTTGAAAAAGAAGGACACCTCAAAGAATACGGATTCTACAATGAAAATCCTTTCGATCTTTTAATTTATACTTTGAGAAGCGCAGGGAAGAAATGAGTTTCTACCTCAATTTCTCTTATCAAGTCCCCACAATAATTTATTGCGAAG
>CBIHPU010000674.1:0-2183 GCA_966211935.1 uncultured bacterium
ATTGACTTGCTTAATGGTTGAAGTATAGCGATGATTGCGAAGATCATTCCCAAAAAAGTCAACAGGTAACCAATAGTTGGAGGATAAAATAATTCACTGTAACCTGCGCGCACAATCAGTACGGGCGCCTGAAGGATCCAGATCATTAATCCAATTGCAAAAGCTGAGAGTCCTGAAATAAGAAAAATATTATTTCCTCGTTTCGCAGAATATTTTATTCTGATCCTACCAGCAAATGAACCAAGCAGCGCTACACCCAGCCAGGGAAAAAGAGGAAACCATCCTTCCACCAGGAAATTTCTGAGTATAGGCGCTTCCATCCAGAGCTTCGCTTTATCAGGTGCAAATGAAGGAACTTCTGCGGGATCGCTGTTGTATCCATAATGCGCCTGCAACAATGGAGTAACAATTATTATCAGCGCGGCAATGGCAAGATGCGCCCACTTATTCAAACGCGAACAGATAAACGAAAGCGGCAATGAAATTCCGATCACATACAAAACATCAAAAGATGTAAACGGAATCAGATCCCAAAGAAAATAATCGATCAGCGCGCCGACCGTGACAATTAAAAATCCTCTCAGTAAAAAATACGTGAATGTATATGCGCTTTTAGAGGCATTGTAAGGAACCATAAATCCGGATAACAAAACGAAAGTCGGCGCGGCGAAACTACCATAAACACGAAACCAGAATGGATGAGGCTCTTCGTAATTGTATGCAGCCATATTGGCGGCGATCATGGTAAAAATAGCCAGCCCGCGAACAATATCAATGGTATTATCTCTTGCTTTCAGTACAACAAAAATAGAAATGATTTTGGCAATTGCATGAAAAGCCTTACTATTGTTTAGCGGACATTTACACTATGATAAAAGTAAAAATTCTGAACTGGGAGAAACCCAGCACCAAAATCATCATCACGGTTTTTTCGGCCCTGTTTGTGATCTCCGGTTATTTTATCATTTACATCAACTACACATTCTTAAAGAACGCTGAAAGTCAAACATTGTCCAGGCTCGCTGCCATTGCAAACACTTTGGCTCCGCACGTTGATGGTGACGCGCATGAAAGATTAGTTGAAAGATATCAGCACATTGGCGAACTGACGGATAATAAATCTGACAGCGATTATTATAGGATCCACCGTGTTTTAAGAGAAGCTTACGATAATAATCATCTTGAATCTGAAATTGCAACGCTTGTATGGTTGCCTGATTCAAACATGTTCCACTATATTGTCAATTCACTTGACTCACCTTATATCCGTGATCCGTATGAGCAATACCATCCTGAATTCCTCGCGGGTTACGAACGTGATACGGTGATCCATAAATACACGGATGAATTCGGTACTTACCTCACTGCGATTGCGCCAATAAAAAACAGCGCGGGAAAAAGTGTGGGAATTTTGGAAGTAGACATTGTTTTCGACGCGTTCATACAGGAAGCAAGAAAAGGATTACTGACGAATCTCGCTATTTCAATTGCAATTTTTATTATCACAGTAATTGTGTTGTTGCGTTACATCCGGATCATCATGGTAGCGGAAGAAAAATCCAAGCAGCAGATTGAAGAATCCTCTCATGTAATTGCGCAGAAGAACAAAGATATTCTGGACAGCATTAATTACGCGCGGAGAATTCAGACGGCCATTCTCGCTCCGCGGGAAGAAGTGTTTGCAGTGTTTAAAGACGCGTTTATTTTATACAAGCCCAAAGATATTGTGAGTGGTGATTTTTATTTCTTTACCAAAACAGAAAACAAGGCAATCATTGCAGCAGCTGATTGCACTGGACACGGTGTACCGGGAGCGTTGATGAGCATGATAGGAAACGACCTGCTGCACCAGATAACACGTGAAATGAAAATTGAAAATCCTGCGGAGATTTTGGACAATCTGCATCTGGGTGTAACAAATATCTTGAAGCAGGATACAAAGCGGGATACTAAGGACGGAATGGATATTGCCTTCCTGAGTTTTGATTATGATTTTAAAAAACTGAATTACGCGGGAGCATACAGGGCTTTGTATATAGTGCGCGACAATGCGATAATTGAGTATAAAGCGAATAAGTTCCCGATTGGAAATTCGCAGCAGGAGAGAGGAAAGTTTACGAATAACGAAATTGCGTTGCAGAGGGGAGATATGTGTTAAGTGTGTACGGCTGGGTATGCGGTTC
>CBIHPU010000675.1:0-2180 GCA_966211935.1 uncultured bacterium
ATTTATGCCGCTTCACTTCCTCAGTTCATGAAGGAAAAAGATAACCGTTACTTTTCTTCCATCGGCGCCAGTGGTGCAGTGAATGCAATTGTTTTTTCTTTTATTGTAATTGCGCCTACAGCTGAATTGAGTCTTTTTTTCGCAATTCCTTTTAAAGCGTGGATGTTTGGATTGATCTACCTGGGTGCGAGCTACCTGCTTGCAAAAAGAAAAGCAAACAATCCCCATGCTGATCGTATTGATCATTCGGCGCATTTCTGGGGCGCGGCTTACGGCATTATTTTTACATGTTCGGTTAAACCGGAACTGATCTCTGAATTTTTCAGGAAGATAGCCGGTGGCCATTGATATTTTAGAAGATGAAGATCACATTTCTAGGAACAGGAACGTCACAGGGTGTACCACTGATCGCCTGCGAATGTGATGTTTGTTTGTCAACTGATTCCCGTGACAAACGTCTTCGCACATCTATATTAATTGAAGACGAAGGAAGTGTCTTCATTATTGATACAGGTCCTGATTTCAGACAACAAATGCTGCGAGAAAATGTAAAGCAGCTGGATGCTGTAATTTTCACGCACGAACATAAAGATCACCTGGCGGGACTTGATGACATCCGCGCTTTTAATTACAGAACCAAAAAGGCGATGGATGTTTATGCAGACGCTAGAACGCAGAACGCCGTAAAACGAGACTTCCATTATATTTTCAGCGGAGAAAAATATCCGGGTATTCCTGAAGTTGAAATGCATCTTATAACTGATCAGCCTTTCACAATTCATAACTCGACCTTTATTCCAGTTAATGTTTGGCATCATATGATGCCAGTAAAAGCATTCAGGATCAAAGACTTCACCTATATAACAGACGCTAACAGAATTGAACCGGCCGAACTCGAAAAAATACGAGGTTCAAAAACAATTGTCCTTAATGCATTGCGCAGAGAAGCGCACATTTCACATTTTACTTTGCACCAGGCTATTGAATTACTGCAGGAGTTAAAGCCGGAAAAAGGAATTCTTATTCATCTCTCTCATCAGCTTGGCAAACACGCAGATATTGAAAAGGAACTGCCATCATTTGTTCAGCTTGCTTACGATGGACTTAAGATAGACGCCTGAGGTGTTAACAGTGCAAGGTTTATAACTCCTTCTTCCTGACAAAAGGCCACCCTGTACTTAGGGTAATTTTGTATAGTATCGCAGACTACGTCTCTGCCTAATTATACATCTATGGCTGAAGCAAGAAAAAACCGTTTTAAAACAGTTGAAGTTTCTGATGAACCTGTTCTTAAGGTTGAGCATCCGCGACCAGAGAACGACATTGAGGAAACACACCTTGATTCCGGATCCGAAAAGCCAAAGAAAAGCAAAAAAACGTCTCTTAAAAAAGAGAGCGAAACAGGCCGTGCCAAAAAAACGGTTGAGCCGACAATATCCACTATCGAAAAAATAAAAAAGAATATCCAGACGCTTGCCGCGTTTTACCGCAACGAGAAAACTCAAAAAATTCTTGGTCTTACTTTTATACTGGCCGGTGTTTATCTTTTTGTTGCATTTACCTCTTTTGTGTTTACATGGGAGACTGATCAGGATAAAGTTCTTGGGCCAATGTCAGATTTTTTCAGTGCTGAAGTAAAAGTACAAAACTGGTTGGGTAAACTTGGGGCGCTGCTATCACATCTTTTTATTCATAAATGGTTTGGTGTCGCGTCTTTTTTTCTTGTTCCGCTTATGCTTGGCGAAGGATGGAAAAAATTACTTAGCCGCGACGTTTCCTACCTGCGCAATCTGAAAAGACGAATGATATTTTTCCTGGTTTGGACATCTGTTGCGCTCGGATATGTGTTCTCTCAAAAAATGCTTTGGCTTGGCGGAGGATTCGGATTTATAATGAATAATGAACTGACAGCTTTGGTTGGCGGAGCCGGAACCATTGCTTTGCTGGTTGTTTCATTACTGATCTTTTTGGTTGTAGCATTTAACATCGCGTTTGCGAAAGCGAAAACTTTATCTGATGACAGCAACGAAATCTCAGAAGAGAAAAAAGAAAATGAGGAGAAGAAAATAATTCCTATTCACTCCGTTAACAAAATAAATGAAGAAAAGATTTCTGAAGAGGATCTCAATCTAAGCAAAGAAGAAGAAGAAGAGCTGCTTAATTTTGAAGTAAAACGAAAT
>CBIHPU010000676.1:0-2173 GCA_966211935.1 uncultured bacterium
CGATTAGTCCCATCACATTGTGCGGCAATTTTGAGCCTGCTCCAAGTTTCTGATTGTCTACTCTTGAAAAATAATATTCCAGGTTAATACCTCCGCACACAGGCGTAGCAGCATCCATTATTTTGCCTAATAATCTTCCTCCGGGATCATATCGGTAATCATAAGAATTCGAAAACGCCCGCCTGTCTAAAAATAATCCTTCATGCAAAGAGTGACGTCCAACTATACACAATGCGTTGGTGGCGTGATTTAATTCGGGCCGCGGTTCAAATAAAGAAACCGATCTGTTGCGGATCTGCTGGTGAATTTTTTCAGGCGCCTGTTTTGTTTCAACAAAAAAGAAACGGCGTGAACGCTCTTTTGCATTGTTGTCAAGCGCCTTATTAAAGATCTCAATGTTTTTCTTATGCAGGTTCAGATTACTTTCGGTTAATGAATCTAAGTCGTAAAAAGTAAATTCATCTCTTGTCGTATCGTGAAGTCCGCCTAGAAACTGCGTTCTTTCAGGAATAAACACATCCTCTTTCTCTCTCAGTTTCTTTCTCACTTCGGGATGATTGGCCATGTGACAAAATACGCGCGCGTTCACAGAACCGGGCCGGCCTGAACAAGCACCGCAATCATAACCTGCATAATGTGTGTTGTTGATGCTGCTTCCTCCGTGACCAAAAACATAAACCAGGTCACTGAATTCTTCAACCAGGCCTATTGCCTTCAAAACGCTTTCAACGCGCTCTGTCATTTCATCTAAAGTAAAGCCGATCTGCAAACCGTCCACTTTATCATCCGGATCTTTATTCTCTATTGTCAGTCTTGAATTTTCTCCCATATGGGAAAAAGATAAAGACGCGGCAGGACTTTTAGAAGGTTTGAAAATATTTACGAATAAGCGGTATGCTGAATAAAAGCCAAGAGAAACAGAGAGAAAGAATCCGAAAACAGGATGATGAGTTTTTTTTGAAAAATGTACATCCCTTTGAAGATGAAATTCTTTGCTTTCTTCGCGTATCAGATATTTTGGTGTAACCGGCGGAGGGCAAACTTTAGTGTAGAATTGTCCGTGTTCAGGTTGATAGAAAAATTCAACACCAAAATATCCCGGAGTTCCGAATGTCTCGCAGTTTTTATCAAGGTTTTCTATATGTCTTCTAATGGAACCTTCTCTGTCATCAATACAGAACATGGCCTGGAAAGACTTATTTGACTTCGGCATTGCTTTGCCTTCCATTTTCTGAATACCGGTAAGCACCTGGTCATAATAACTCCACTCGAACGCTTCCTGCCAGATGGAAGTTGACTCATCGCGTTCAGAATACCACACAGGATCAAAAACGCCTGGTATTTTTTCTGTGATCGTTTTTCCAATTGGCTTCCAGTTTTCTGTGCCAAGTCTGTTGTCAACCGCGTCAATTTCCAGGATCAGATCGAAAATGATCAAGTCTTTTAATGAGATAATTCTTCTGTCTAATAACGATTCCGGTTTTGCTTCAATATATACAACCAAACCAGACCAGCCCGGATGCGCGAATTGCTGATCAAATAAATATTGTTCGAATAACTCTTCTTTCCCAACAAGAATGGATAGCAGCTTCTCTATTGTTACGTTTTGATCATGCAATAAAGATCTGCTGCGCTTTCCTCTTAATATTCCTGTAAAACTGTTTTTTTCAAGTTCTCTCAGCGAAGCAAGAAAACCTCCCGGCTGCACTGGAAATTTCCACATTGAAATCCCCTGGTCAAGATAACTGTTCAGCAGTTTAAAAAGATTTTTGTGTACTTCAGCGTCAAGGTCAACGTCGTAATGTTTTTTCCAGTTATTCCGTATGTAGCCGATACGTGTAGTGTTGGATGAATCATATTCATCGTGCATCAATTTATGGATCCATTCATCCGCGGCTGCTTCGCCTTTTCTTCTGATTATCCTGTCTTCAAGAATATCTTCACGTATACGGTGTTTTTTATAAAGTTCCCTGTATTCGTTAACCGTCAGTGAAACTTTATAACCAAAAATGCTTGATGCAAGATGGCAGGCATTTTCAAATGGAAGATGTTGAAATCCGTGGAGAGTGTTGTGGTGAACGAAATCTTTTAAAGGTCCCTGCGAAGGCAGATAGTGCTTCAGTTTATGAAGTGTTTCTTCTTCGCTGAAGACCGCATCTGTTTTATGATTGTT
>CBIHPU010000677.1:0-2165 GCA_966211935.1 uncultured bacterium
CGATAAGAAGAAGTCGCGCCGGTTTGCAGGACGTAAAAAAACCAATCGGTTCATTTATTTTCCTTGGAACAACCGGTGTTGGTAAGACTGAGCTGGCAAAGGCGCTTGCAGATTATCTGTTCAATAATGAAAATGCCATCGTGCGTATCGATATGAGTGAGTACCAGGAAAGACATTCTGTGAGCAGATTGGTTGGAGCGCCTCCCGGTTACATTGGTTACGAAGAAGGTGGTCAATTGACTGAAGCAGTTCGCAGAAAACCATACTCAGTTGTGTTGCTGGATGAAATAGAAAAAGCGCATCCGGATGTGTTCAATATTCTGTTGCAGGTGCTTGATGATGGGAGATTAACGGACAACAAAGGACGCGTTGTCAATTTTAAGAACACAATTATTATAATGACTTCCAACATCGGATCGCATTTGATACAGGAGCAATACGAAAAGATCGCGGCTTCAAATGGTGAGCGCGAGTCGGTGCTTGCAAAAACAAAATCTGCGGTGTACGAACTTTTAAGAAAGACAATACGTCCGGAATTTTTGAATCGTATAGACGAGATCATTATGTTCGAACCGTTGACGCGCCAGGACGTTGAAGAGATCGTGAAACTTCAATTCGATGCGGTAGCGAAACGAATTGCTGAGCAGGGAATTAAATTATCCGCGACTCCGGAAGCGATCGAATGGTTGGGCCAGCTTGGATACGATCCGCAGTTTGGCGCGAGACCAGTTAAACGCGTAATTCAGAAAGAAGTGCTGAATGAATTATCCAAATGGTTGCTTGCCGGAAAAGTTCAGGCCGGAAAAGATATAGTGCTTGATACTTTCGAAAATAAATTTGTTTTCACGCAAAAGGAACCGGTGAAGAAAGAGAAAGTGTAATTCAGAAAATCAATGATTGAAGGTCCCGCGAAAAAATTACGGGTAGTGTAAAATGAACTGTGTCAGCGATCGATTCTGTTTCAAGGATAAATTTTCTTACAACATTGTTCGCTGAATTTTTGAACTAAAACGGACTCAAGCTCTGCTGCGGAGCAACTTGACAGGGATAGGTTCTCCGGCAAACTAATGGCAGAAAAATTATAATTTTGTACCTCGTGATTTCAAAAGACTATTTTCTATTCTGAAATATTTATGAGAATTTAATGATTTCAGCGAGTTCAAAAACTTATCAATTGAAACTTATTTTCATTTTTATAAGTTTTAGTATTACCTTCTCAGGATGTAATGAAAAAAAGAAGATTGAGAAAGTGTTAATTGGACAGTTCGGCTTAAAATCTGTGAATTATAGCGACAAGGAATTGCTCTATAATCTTAATTTGAATATTATCGAATTCTTTAAAAATGGAACGTTAAGAGTTCCAAAAATAAATAATAGAAATAATGGAGTTATTCCAGATACGAACACTGCTGGCACGTGGGAATTGCAAAAGCGCGCTGATCAATATTTACTCTACATTAAAACAAATAGTATTTATTTCAATGGCGTATTTAAAGTAAAGTTTAAGAAAATGGTCGAAAATCAGGATTTAGTTTTAGAGTTATATGCCGACTCAATGCAATTAACCGGAACGCAGGGCTATTTTCTTTATAGATTTAACATGTCAAATGTGAACGATGCAGTTAAGTTGACAGAATAATGTTGAGTGGGAAAGTATGAAAAAGTATAGATAGTCCCGTCGTCTACAGAGCTGGGACTTGCACCCGATAATCAATGAACATGCTCGGCGCACAACAAATTGCGGGACTTTTTTATCGAACAAATCTTCTGAAATTATTGTTTGATGGTATCCTTCTTTATTTCCTGTGCCGATTGTTGAAGTGTCTTGATCAGGTCCTCCTGCGCTTTTTTGCTTTCATTCATTGATTTGGAAGCCATGTAAGCAACGCCTCCTCCAATAAATACAAGTGCTACAGCGGCAAATAAAACAGCGCGTTTTCCGGTATTGTTTACCGCTTTGGCCTGCTCGGTGCGACCCATCGCTTTTAATTGCTCAGCTTTTAACCGGTTAGCCTGTTTTTCAGCAGCATGGTGGCGTTGCAGAATTGCTTCATTAATAAAGACCGTGTCGCAGAATTCACAACGATACTTGCCTTCTGAAATGGTTGCAGGATTTGCGCTCCCGCAATTGGGGCATTCAAGGTCTTTCATGAAAAACAAATTAT
>CBIHPU010000678.1:0-2159 GCA_966211935.1 uncultured bacterium
AACAATCGTTATCCATACAGGCGGAATTTCTTGTTGCATCTACTGGTTTTTCAGATAGTGTTATCGTGCTGGTGGACATTTCTGATCCGCGTCCGGATTCTGTCTGGTGGGAATTTCCTATGCTTGCAATATTAACCGGCCCGGACTCAAGTGGAACTCAATACTATCTTGATCTTCCAGATACAGGTTTTTATCCTATTGTCATGCATGCCACCTTCGGTCAATGTGAAGACACTGATACGTCAATTATAGACTTTGTGCAATGGGACACAACGTTTGCTGCTGTTAACGATGGATTAATTGACTCTGTTAACGTTTATCCTAATCCTGCGACCGGAGGTCAGTTCACAGTTTATATCAAGCTAAATAAAAAACAGACTTTCAGTATTCATGTTTATAATTCGAGTGGAGCCACTCCGGTATTCACGCAATCTGTTTTGAAGAATGATTTTTTTAATAGTGTTATCAATTTACCGAATCCTGTTCCTGGAACGTATGTTATTCGAGTAGTGGCGGAATATGATTCGCGCTACATAATTTTAATTATCCCGTGAGGAATGTGTTTGATATATTAAATTGCCTCTGCGGGAAAATCATTTTGATTTGCTTTGTGATTACAAATATTGTTCATGCGCAAAATCTTGAAAAAGTTGGCAGGAAGGATATGCTTAAGATTTCAGGAGGCTTGAATTATAATGGGATATTCTACCATGCTTTCAATAAAAATTCTACGAGGGATCCTTTTACATGGTATTTGAACGGTAATGTGAATTTTTCAATCCTTGACTGGAGCATTCCGTTTTCCTACAGTTACAGTAACAGGCAAGGCACCTACACTCAGCCTTTTAATCAATACGGATTAATGCCGACCTATAAATGGTTCAAAGGTTACGCCGGATGGAGTAACATGACATTTTCTCCTTATACGTTTAGTGGTCACGTGTTTATGGGCGGTGGCGCGGAGTTAACACCGAAGAACTGGAAAATTTCTGCTATGTATGGCAGGATGAAAAAAGCAAGTGAGTACGATATTGAAAAGATGAGTGATGCAAATATGAGTTATAAGAGAATGGGTTACGGAGGCCGGGTGGGGTATGAGAAGAACGGGCACATGGTTGGTGTAAATTTTTTCCGTGCAAAAGATATAATCAATTCTCTTCGCGTTATGCCGTTGATCACCACAATAAAACCACAGGAAAATACGGTTGTGAGTCTGCAAGGTAGAACGACCATTAAAAAAGTTATTTCTCTTGAAGCTGAATTTGCACTCAGCGGGTTTACAGATGATATCAAATCTGAATTCTCGGATCAGAAGAATCTTTTGCCATTAATATTCACGCCACGATTCTCTTCTCAGTTTTATAAGGCAATAAAAGCTTCTGCTTCTTATAACAGGAAAATATTTTCAGTGGCGCTTAATTATGAACGTATAGATCCCGATTATAAAACGTTGGGGTGTTATTTTTTTAATAATGATCTTGAGAATATTACTGTTGCTCCAAATCTGAGGTTGGTTAAAGGAAAAATGAATTTAGCTTTTAACGCAGGTTTACAGCGCAATAATCTTGACGGAAAAAAACAGAGTACGAATCAGCGTTTGGTGGGATCTGTCAACTGGTCCTTCGCACCATCTGATAAATGGACATTTGCGTCAACCTATTCAAACTTCTCAACGTATACACGCGCGCGTCCGGTTACAGATCCCTTTTATATAATGACGCCGGCAGATACGTTGAATATTTACCAGGTAACTCAAAGCGCCAATGCTGTTATCAATCACTCATTCGGACCGAAAACAAAAAAACAAAGTTTATCGCTGAGCGGGAATTACAATGTAAGCGCGCAGCAAAGCGAAAACTTCAAATATCAGCCGGCGGTTGTTTACAGCGCAGTTTCATCTTATAATATTAATTTGTCCTCGTCAAAAACAACGCTTGGCGTTACGGCAAACGCTAATCAAAGTGTCGCCGCGCAAAATAAAACTTTGTTTGCAGGACCAGGCTTGAGTGTTGCTCAGGGTTTTCTCAAAAACTCAATGCGTATTTCGGCAGGAAGCACTTACAATGTTAGTTATCTCAATGGTCTGCAAAGTTCCAATGTGATTAACTCACGCGCCAGTTTCACTTTTTCCCCCTCTTTAAAAAATCAAGAAGTTGGTA
>CBIHPU010000679.1:0-2149 GCA_966211935.1 uncultured bacterium
GTCTTCTCAGCAACATTGGTTTTCAGTTCCATCAAACGCTCAAGCTTTCTCTTTTCCATGAATTCATTAATGCCGCAAAGATGTTCCTTCACCTGGCCCTCACGGAACTCATACAATTTATTTACCAATCCGTCCAGGAAATCCCTGTCGTGAGAAACAAGAATTACTGTTCCTTCATATTCCATTAAGGCGCGTTTCAACACTTCCTTGCTTCGGATATCGAGGTGGTTTGTTGGCTCGTCAAGCAATAATAAATTGTAAGGTTCAAGCAATAATTTACACAATGCGAGACGACCACGCTCTCCTCCGCTAAGTACTTTCACTTTTTTGTCAATGTCTTCTCCACTGAACAAAAATGAACCAAGTATTCCGCGGACCTGTTTACGCACGTCTCCAACCGCCAGTTCATCTATGGTGTCAAATACGGTTTTATCCGTATCAAGCTTTTCTTCCTGGTCCTGCTCAAAAATTCCGGGAAGCACGGAGTGACCGATTGTGACATTCCCTTCAAAATCAGTTTTGCGGGAGATCATTTTCATCATCGTCGATTTTCCTTCACCGTTTCTTCCTACAAAAGCAATCTTCTCTCCTTTGGTAACAATGAATTCGGCTCCCTGAAAAATTCTTTTCTCTCCGTATTTCTTTCCCGCATTCTCAACCGTTAAAACAATTTTCCCTGAATGTGCTGGCTGAGGAAAACGAAAACGTATAGCGGAATTATCTACATCGTCCACTTCAACGCGCTCCATTCTGTCCAGCTTCTTAATAAGCGATTGCGCGAATGAAGCTTTGTTCGCCTTTGCGCGATACTTGTCAATCAACGCTTCAGTGTGATCAATTATCTTCTGTTGGTTCTTTGCCGCGTTTTCCTGCTGCTCAATTCTTTCCTGGCGCAGTTGCAGGTATTTAGTATAATTCGCTTTATAATCGTAGATCTTCTGATTTACAATTTCAATGGTACGTCTTGTAACGTGATCGAGAAATTGTTTATCGTGAGAGATCATTACCAGTGATCCGCTGTAAGTTTCGAGAAAATCTTCCAGCCATCCAATCGCTTCAATATCGAGGTGGTTGGTTGGCTCGTCCAGCAATAAAATATCAGGTTGCTGCAATAAAAGTTTCGCCAGCTCAATACGCATTCTCCATCCACCACTGAACTCACTTGTTTGCCTGGTAAAATCCTTTCGCTCAAATCCTAAACCGCGTAAAACTTTTTCTATCTGTTCATTCACTGTTCCGACACCTATTATCTCAAGTCGCGTATTCAAATCTGTCAATTCGGTGATCAGGTCGGCATAAGAGTCACTTTCGTAATCGGTGCGTGTTTCCAGTTCCTTATTGATCTGTTCTAGTCTTTCCTCCATGTGCGCTACTTCAACAAATGCTGAAGCGGTTTCATCAAACACGGTGTTACCGTGCTGATGCGTCATATCCTGCGGAAGATATCCGATCTTGAAACCTTTTGGTTTACCGATATCACCTTTGGTGGGATTCTGTAATCCCGCAATAAGTTTCAACAAGGTGGATTTTCCCGCGCCGTTTTTTCCTGCAAGTCCAATCCTATCTTTAGGGTTCACTAAAAACGAAACGTTTTCAAATAACGAAAATCCTCCAAACGATACCGTGACGTTGTTTACTGAGATCATTTTACTTCTGACTATTTTTTGCTTTTAAATTTGATTCGTTCACCATGTTGCTGATGCGATATAACATTCTCGCGCCAACATTTGCATCCCACTCGTTATCTTCCGCGGGTGAAATTTCATTTATATCAAATGCGATAATTCTCTTCCCTGATTTTACAAGTTTCTCCACCAGAAATAAGACCTGTTCAGTTTCAAATCCTCCCGAAACCGGTGTTCCTGTATTCGGACAAAGTTTAGGATCGAGTCCGTCAATATCAAAACTCACATAAACTTTGTCAGGTAATTCGCCAATGATTTTATCGCATAATTCGCTCCAGCTTGCGCCGGCATATTGCGCGTGTTTGAGATCGCGGTCAAAGAAAGTTTTGATCCTTCCGTTTGAATCCTGGATGAGTTTATATTCAGCTTCGCAGTAATCGCGTATTCCAACCTGTACAAGTTTTTTTACTTTTTCAATTTTCAGCGCGTTGAACATGATGGAAGCATGAGAAAACTCAAATCCT
>CBIHPU010000680.1:0-2148 GCA_966211935.1 uncultured bacterium
AAAGATTGCTTGTTTAATAAAAGTGAATTAAATATCAACAACAAAAGATTAATTTTAATGTTATGCAAATAGTAATGCTTTTTAATCCATTAGACATCAGTGGACCGATGTTCCTGCTGGTGTATTTTATTACACTGGTTACATCAGGATTTTTTCTTTTTTTTCTGAAGAAATATTTTAATGCAGTTGCTTCCAATGAAGCTTCTCACAAGGAACTTAACCATTATGAGATAGCTTGTCTGCGGGGAGGATTGAAAGAAGTGATGAAACTCGCAGCGTTTCGCATAACAACGCATGACCAGTTTAGAATACAAAAAGACAAAAATGAAAAGAATATCAAGATTGAACGCGTCGCTCACCACAAGAACAGCAAAGAACTGAATGAAGCAGAAAGGATATTAGTAAAATATCTGAGGCATGATGGTCATTCAGAGCTCAAGGAAATTTTACGTGACCGCAACGTAAGAAAAGAAATGAAGGAATATTGTAATTCCGTTTACAAAACACTCGAGGACATAAAATTTATCTGGACGCCAGGATTAAAAAAGACATACAGAACAATAACAACAATACTGATATTATTTCTTATCGGATTTGCAGTAGCCAAGATCAGCTTCGCAATTTACCACAATCATTACAATATTATTTTTCTTTGCCTGCTCGTGCTTTTCGGAGTACTGATTATTGGCCTGGGAAACACCGTTCCAAAACATTCATTGGCGGGCAGTAATTATTTGAAAAACTTACAGACGAAATATGCCTCCAATCCAGACAGAATAAACAGCATGGATCCATCACTTCAATTTTTAATGGTTGCAGTTTTTGGAACAATAATTCTTCAGGGCACCTCAATGGGATTTATGCACGATTTCAGCAACTCACATCTTGCAACAGTCGGTTCTTCGGGTTGCGGTTCATCTTCCTGTTCCTCCTCATCTGATGGTGGCGGAGACGGCGGCGGTGATGGTGGTGGTGGTGACGGCGGAGGATGCGGAGGATGTGGCGGTGGAGGAGATTAAAATATAAAAAGATGAACATAAAAAATATACCTTTTCTT
The DNA here is from genome assembly GCA_966211935.1 of uncultured bacterium. Lineage (GTDB taxonomy): Bacteria > Bacteroidota > Bacteroidia > B-17B0 > Aurantibacillaceae > AM-1111. Next base: position 1,058 of record CBIHPU010000680.1, read on the forward strand.
GGTAGCGGTCTTGGTTTCCGTTCGGAAATGGCGGCGGAAATTCATTTTCATAAAGATAAAATAGATTTTCTTGAAATTATTGCTGACCACTATATGTCAGCGAAAGATCGAAAATTAAAAGAGTTGGAATTATTAAAAAGCGATTTTACCTGCATACCACATTCTCTTGATCTTTCACTCGGCAGCGCAGAGGGATTAGATGAAGATTATCTTAAACAACTTGCAGAGGTAATTAATTTTCTTGATCCGCTTTACTGGAGTGAGCACATAGCATATACAAAAGCGGGAGGAATTTCAATTGGTCATCTTGCACCTCTTCAGCGTAACAATGAAACGGTTTCAATTCTGTGCCGAAACATTGAGAAAGCTCAAAAGCAGATAAACAAACCATTGATACTGGAGAACATCACATTCATGATCGATCCGGGAAATCATGAGTTAACAGAACCGCAATTTTTGAATGCGATAACCGATAGAACAGGATGCGGATTGTTGATGGATGTGACAAACCTTTATGCAAATTCAATCAATTATTCTTATAACGCGACAGATTATCTCGAACAATTGAATTGTGACAAGATCGTTCAGTTACATTACACTGGAGTTTCCTTCGAAAAAGAAAAAGTAATTGACGCGCATGGAAACGATACACAAAAGGAAATATTCGATCTGATGAAAAAAGTGGTACAACGAAGTAATGTAAAAGGAATTATCCTGGAACGAGATGAAAATATTCCTTCATTAAAACATCTGAACAAAGAAATTCAGGAAGCACGGAACATTCTTACAGCACAACATGGCAACTGATTTTCAGCACATACTTGCGCGATTATGTACTGAAGAGCAACTGAGAGCTGATTTCGTTGCCGACACTGATCAATTTATTATAGATAACAAAATAAATACTCAAACCGCGCAGCAATTAATAAATCTTTCAAAAGAAGAATTGAAATTCTTTTCAGCAAGCCTGTTGAACAAACGATATGACGCGGCGATGGAGTATATTCCTGCAACTAAGTTCCTTCTTGGAAAGGAAGCAAAAAAATATTTCCATTCGTTTGCACGTAATCTTCCACCTTCAGGAATCAATA
>CBIHPU010000681.1:0-2137 GCA_966211935.1 uncultured bacterium
TCCACTTTCATCTTTGTTATAATGGTCGTCTCCAGCTCCGAAGCGGAATTACTCAACTCTCCTTTCTTTATTTCAAATAAAAAATTATCAAGGATTGGTAGCGTATTACTTGAATTCAATACGCCTGAGATAGCTTTTAACTGCTTCAGGAGCGCGCTGGCGGAAATAACAAAATTCATAGGATGTCTTTTAGTAAAAAACAAAAATAACAGAATGAAAAAAGGGGCTCTGTTTTTTGCCCCCTTAGTTTTAAACTACTTTTAAACAAATAAAATTCTGAATTATTTAAGCATCGCGTTTCGCGATTTCTGATAGAAATAGGATTTTGTCTGTAATAATTTTCCAAACACATAGAACTGAACCATTGCCATTGATTTTCTGTCATCAAACTCCATATAGCAACGGTCAGGATCGAATTTTGCCTCAATGCCGTATTTCTGTTTTTGTCCCTCGCCAATTTTCTTGTGATAGAACAAATACTGATGTTGTTTGCCTTTTTTATCGTTAATTGAAAGAATTGCGAACGGCCTGGATCTGCGAATAGAATCAGCGGTCTTGTCCGTTGAGGGATCAAGTAATTTCTCATAATGCAGGTTCTGAAGATATGCTACGTATTGTTTCATAGCATTCACGTCCGGCTGAATACTTTGCGGTTTTCCTTTCAGATCAAGAAGTTCAAACGTTTTTGTGTCGTGCAGACGGATCATAAACGATGAATCGGGTTGATCAGGAATTTCAAGAATGACCTCATTAATCTGCGGGGGAGTAAAATCAAGCACTTTGGTGTCTTTCCAGTCATTTTCAGCAACAAAAAAACGAGGCGTAAGATAACCTTCAAAACCCGGGAGACCCATTACATAGGGCCGCTCATAATTCTCCCCCGTTTCCGGATCCACCAGTAACATATATGTTCCGGTATGGTCCTGCGTTTCTCCTCCCACATAGAAGATCTTTACTGCGTCATCACCACTGTAAAATTCAGCTTTAACAGCAGTTGAAGCAAGCTCTTTAATAACGTGCGGCCGGGCTTTTTCACTTACCGGATGCTTGACCTCAAGATACTTAAGACATTTCAAAACAGATATAACCGCGTCTTTTCGAGCCGGAAATTTTCCATTTACTATCCATTCACCGTCTTTGCGAACGAGATCAGCTGTTCTGCCCGCTTTATCAGCAATAAAAATCCTTGTGATGCTGGCCGTATCCTTATAAGAAAAATTCCTGCTCTCGTCATCCAGCGTTCCGGCCTCTGACTTTTTGAATTTCTGATAAGCGATAAACGCCAGCACTCCGGCCACAATCACTAATAAAACAATTCCAATTTTCTTATTCATTTTTTTAATTAATCTTTATTTACGGGGAAAAATTATTTCGCGTAACGCATTCTCCTTATAAAATACTGCGCAATGCCGAATCCTGAAATAAATAAAACCGGCAGGAGCAGATTTATCATACTCCACTTTGTATATTGCTCCTCAACAACTGTTTTATTCAGAAGTCGCATCTGCACATTTTTATTCCGGATCGCCATCATGCCTTCATCGTCCAGCAGATAGTTCATGCAGTTAATGATAAATGTTTTATTTGCAAACTGAATACCCATATCCCTGTCAAATCCGCATTCGAAAAACATATTTTGTGCAGGCCTGTATATATTCTGAAGAATATCTCCATCTGCAACAACGATCATTTTATTTTCTTTTTCAGATTGCGCCCTGTACTTAACGAGCGAATCAATTACTTTAGGTCTTATCGAATTTTTATACAGACTCGTGAATTTCCCTTCCAGCAGAACAGAAATGGGCAGATATGGCGTTTTACGGAACAGCTGGGGATTTGGTTTGTAATTAACCATTGCCAGACTTATACGCGTGGGCGTTTGTTCCATTCTTGAATAACGTGAGGATGACAATAAAACTGTTTTTTTTATTCCGGGAGCAATTATCCCTGTATCGATCGTTCCTGCATAATCAAACTTCACATAGCCAAGGTTCCGCACAATCATATGCGTATCTTTTTCCAGAGGAACTGTTACAGCTTTGTAGATCCACTTAAATTGCTTCAGACTTGGCGGATTACCCGGAGGTGAAACATTCAACCGAATGTCACCGCAATTCAGATCTTGTAAAAGGGAGGT
>CBIHPU010000682.1:0-2137 GCA_966211935.1 uncultured bacterium
GTAATAAGAATGAAAAGTGAGATGAAAGATAAGACCAGAAGCGGCTGCGAAGGCGGTAAGTAAGGCGAAGCTGCTTGAAATAATAAAGATTATGTTGTTGCTGCGATACAATTTTTATTGTGGAAAATAAAAAACCCTTCAGCTTTTCAGAAGAAGGGTCTTAAAAAATTCATATTTATTATTAGAAAGCCGACATCTTGTTTACAGAATCACGTTTTCTTGGTCTGAGGCTCAGCACCGGAATATTTGAAATATCAATAATGCGTTGCGCTGTAGTGCCGTGGAAAAACTCTTTAAAGTTCAAATCAGATTTAGACATGATCATCACAAGATCCGCTTCAATTTTATTTGCGTACTCAACAACAGTTTCAGCTATGCTTTCACCAGCCATAGATTTATTTGTACAAGCTATACCTTTGCTTTTGATGTATTGTTTAACCTGGTGCGCGTAGGCGTGCAATTGATTTTCATAACGCTCATCAGAAAGTGAATAAACACCCAAAATTCTGATGGCAGCTCCAAAATACTTCGCAAATTCTACCGCGAGGTCAACTTTTTCGCGCGACTCAGGAGAAAGGTCAAGAGGTAAAAGGATGTTCTCACATCCATCACGATGTTCGCGCCCGCGGATTGTTATAATTGGAGATGGGCACTCGCGGATAAACCGACTGGCGCTCTGACCAATAATATCGCCCTTGCTCATATGAGTTTCGAGTCCGGCAATAACCATATAAACACTCAGTTCTTCAGCAACACGGTTCGTTTCTTTGTATACGTTACCTTTAACGTTCATGAATTCAGTAGAAATACCAGATTCCTGTTCAGTTTCTTTAGTAAGTTTTACGAGTTTGTCGTAATTTTCTTCGCCCTGTTTTTCATACACATGCAAAATCATGATCTTTGAGTGGGTATAACGTGCCAGATTGTAAGATTGCTTTATGGCAAGCAGGGATTGTTCAGTAAAATCAATCGGAATCAGAATGGTCTTTTTTGTATCGCTCATTTCCAGGTATTTTAAGAATGCAAAGATAGGGAAAATCATGATATCCGTCCATTAATCAAGCGTTTCCATCTTTAAATTCAGAAATTTTAGCAACGAAATGCTTTCCGGTTCTAAAAAAATTACGATATTTGCCGCCTAAATTTTTTAAAACCATTCACCATGCCGGTAAAACTTAGACTACAGAGACACGGAAAGAAGAACAATGCATTCTTTCACATTGTAGTGGCAGACGGTCGTGCACCGCGAGATGGATCTTTCATTGATAAACTCGGTACGTACAACCCTTCCACTAACCCAGCTACTATTGACATTAACTTCGACAAAGCCGTTGAGTGGCTCGAAAAAGGAGCTCAGCCAACTGACACTTGTCGTGCTATTCTCTCTTACAAGGGAGTACTTTACAAAAAGCACTTGTTGGGAGGCGTAAAAAAAGGCGCTTTAACAAATGAGCAGGCTGACGCGAAATTCCAGAAATGGGTGAGCGATAAAGAAGGCAAGATCAATGCTAAGAAGGAAAAATTAACTTCCGCAAGCAAAGACGCGAAAACCAAGCAGTTTGAAGTGGAAAAAGCGGCAAAAGAATCTAAAGCTGCTAAAATTGCCGCTAAGAAAGCTTCTGCGCCTGCAACTGAAACTACTGAAACAACAACAGAAGAAACAAACGGTTAATATTGAATTGATATGTTTAAAAGGCTGTTCTTTACAAGGACAGCCTTTTTCATTTTAAGCGAGCAATGAATACAGAGAATATTTACATAGGACAAATCAAACGCACACACGGAGTCAGAGGCGAGGTACAACTCATTTTGAGAAGCGGAATAGAGCTCAGAACAAAAAAAATAAAGTTTCTGCTTGTGAGCGAAAAGAACTCTGAACCTGTGCCCTGGTTTCCCGAATCAATATCGGTTCATACTGCAGGCTTTCTTATAAAATTTGAGGGTATCAATTCTGAAAAAGACGCGCGAAGATTTAGCGGAGCAAGAGTTTTCTGCAGCGCAGATGCCGTAAAAGAAACTAAGGATTTTTCGATAGAGGGATTTGCTGTGGAAGATAAAAATCTTGGAGTAATTGGACATGTAGCGGCGCTGATAGAATATCCGGGGCAACTAATATTGTCGGTAGTGAACGCGGGTG
>CBIHPU010000683.1:0-2135 GCA_966211935.1 uncultured bacterium
ATTTGATTTTCCTGGTTTCTGAATTTTAGTGGGATGAAACAATTAAACCCCTTCGTTTTATCCTGAAGTTTTCTTAGGCGCTCCATATGATCTACACGGTGTTCTGCTTTTTCAATATGACCATACAACATTGTGGCATTACTAGGCATTCCAAGTTTATGGGCTGTCTCATGTATTTCCAGCCACTGTGCACTGGTGCATTTGTCTTCGCAGATTTCTTTGCGGATAGTTTCATCAAACAGCTCCGCGCCGCCTCCGGGTAAAGATCCTTGTCCATGTTCCTTAAGAATGCATAAACCTTCTTCATAAGATACTTTCGCTTTCCTGCACATGTATTCAAGCTCTACGGCGGTAAAGGCTTTTACGTGCAACTCAGGACGAATTACTTTTATTTTTTTTATCAGTTCAGCAAAATAATGCAGACCCATTTTGGGATGAACACCGCCAACAATATGTACTTCTGTTACTGGAACACCGTCATATTTTCGCACCATGTTTAAAATTTCTTCCTCACTTAACGCCCATGCTCCATCCTTTTGCTTCAGTAATCGTGAATAGGAGCAAAACTTGCAATCAAAAACGCAGATGTTGGTTGGTTCAATATGAAAATTTCGATTAAAGAAAACATAGTTACCTGTTTTTCTTTCTTTCACAAAATTCGCAACGGCTCCTAAAAAGCCAGGATCTCCTTTTTCATATAAAATTATACCCTCATCAAACGAGACGCGCTCGCCGTTATACACCTTCTCAGCGATTTTTTTCAGATCATTTCCTGTTGAAGCGGACTTGAGAATTTCAAAGATTGAGGCAGTTTTCATTTTCATAAAGCTAGAGCGAACAAAGTTAATCATTAAGAAGCTACGCGCGCCTTGCTTAACAAAGGGCAAAAAAAAACCTCCCGGTTAAGAGAGGTTTTCAATAAACAGAATTATTTTATTTCTCTACAACAAATTTCTTTGTTACAGATTTTTCAGGAGTTGAAACATTCATGAAATAGATTCCTGATCCATATTCACCAAGATCCATTTCAAATGTACCACCTGTTGTATTCTCGATAACTTTTGTAGCAACAACCTGTCCCATCATATTGATAAGCTTCAGCGTGATTGTACCTTCTTTCTTTGTATTGGCATTCACGTAAACTGTGCTTGTTGCCGGGTTAGGATAAACTATCACGTTGCTTGTTGGGTTGATAAAGAAAGGTACTCCGGTAGAAGGATCGCACATTACAACAGCAATTGCAAGTGACTGATCAATCTGCCATGTAGCGCTTGTACCATCGTTAAATGAATGCCAGGTGTTATCGCTCCACTGCTCCCATGCTGTTACCGGAACAGATTCACCGTCTGCGTTTGTAAGAATTGCAACTGTATCAAAAGTTCCGGTTGTTCCGTTGTAAGTAAGTCCATCAAACCCAACATAGAATCCACCGTTTGCAGGATCTATAGAAGGAGAGAATGTAATTGTGTTTCCTGCTCCTGTTACGTCAATTGTACTGATTGGTAACGAAACGCTTGGTGTGAAAGCAGTGCTTGGCGCGCCAGATACTCCGTTATCGTTCCATACTTTGCAGTTAATGTTGGTTGCAGTTCCGCCGTCATGTGCTACCGCGAAGTAATAAAATGCTTCCGTAATCCTGTAATTTGTTGGATACGTACCTCCGGCAAAATAGTCAGCTTTGGCTTTATCCAGGTAATCATTATGACCTGAAACGTAACCGAATGTACCTGAGCCCATCAATGTTGGAGTGTCGTTAATGAAATCGAAATTTGATAATGTGTCACATCCGCCTGCACAAGCCTGAACAGTTACTGTTTGTACGTCAGCGTCACTTCCCTGTGCGTTTGTAGCTGTAAGCGTTACGCTGTAAGTTCCCGCTGAAGGAAATGTAATTGTAGGGTTTTGTGATGTTGCGGTATTTAGTGTAACGCCCGCGCTTGGGTTAACTGACCAGCTCCAGCTTGTTGCTCCGCCGGTTGAGGCGTCTGTAAATGTAATTGCGCTACCTGCGCAAAGCATTGAAGGGAAAGTAAATCCTGCAGTTGGAGCAACCGGAGTAGAGTTACATACTGTTGCGCTTGAGTTAGACAAGTTAGAACGTAATGTTCCGTTTGCCATACATGTTTGCATTCTTG
>CBIHPU010000684.1:0-2128 GCA_966211935.1 uncultured bacterium
GGAACAAATGTGGAAGATTTTGGTAAATACATCATACTGGTGAACTTTTCCAATTACGTTCAAATGTTTGCGAAGATGTTTGGGTGTGAAGTGCGGGGAGTTGACAGACCAATGATGAACGCGACAGCGGAAGGAATCACCATCATTAATTTCGGAATGGGAAGTCCAACTGCTGCAACGGTGATGGATCTTCTTACGCCAATTCATCCGAAAGCTGTTCTGTTTCTGGGAAAGTGCGGGGGATTAAAAAAGAAAAACAACATCGGCGATCTGATTCTTCCAATTGCAGCGATACGGGGAGACGGAACCTCCAATGATTATTTTCCCGCAGAAGTGCCGGCACTGCCCGCATTTAATTTACAGAAAGCAATTTCCTATATCATTCGACTTGCAGGGCGCGACTACTGGACCGGAACTGTTTTTACAACAAACAGAAGAGTGTGGGAACACGACGAGGAATTCAAGGAATATTTGAGAAGGATAAGGACCATGGCCATTGATATGGAAACAGCAACAATATTTTCTGTTGGGTTTCATAATGAGATCCCAACAGGAGCATTATTGCTTGTCAGTGATCAGCCAATGGTTCCGGAAGGCGTGAAAACAGAAGAAAGCGATAAAAAAGTCACAGAATTTTATGTCCGCGACCATTTACAGATCGGCATAGACGCGCTCAAGGAATTGCAAAAGCAGGGAATCTCTGTGAAACATCTGAAATTTTAATTCGTTTTTCCGTTTGTCGTTTGTCGTTTGTCGTTTGTCGTTGCGGCATACTGCAAATTTTTACTAAAAAATATGGAAAACGAACCTAAAGAACATCCTCATAATAAATACTAGTTTGTCTGATAACGACAAACGAGGAACGACGAACGTCAAACGAGAAACGAGAAACGAAACTTATGAAAGCGCGTAAACACTTCACCCTGGTGCTCCTTCTATGTGCATCATTTATTATTACCACAGGATTTATTGAACCGGAATTCTTCCGCAAAATCTTCACCTTCAGCGGTACAACGTCTCATTCGTTTCCGAATCTGATGAAGGAAGATTATGACAAGTTGTGGAAACGTGTTGACAGTTGCACAAGAAAAGGGTTGACACAATCGGCGCTGAAAGTTATTGATCAGATCTATGAAAAGGCGAAAACAGAAGAGAATTCACCACAGTTTATAAAAGCTGTCATTCACAAAATGAAATTCTGGTCGTACCGCGAAGAATTTTCTTTGGAAAAATCAATCAGCGAACTGGAAACAGAAGCAAAGAATGCGAAGTTTCCCATAAAACCTGTTTTGCAAAGTATTCTTGCCGATACATACTGGCAATATTATAACAGCAACCGCTGGAAATTTTACAACAGAACAAATACAGTAGGTTTTAAAAAAGATGATGTAAGCACCTGGACACTCAGCGACATTGTGAACGCCTCAGTGAAAAATTACGTCGCATCTCTTGAAAACACAGAAGAACTGAAAAAAACAAAAGTGAACGTTTATGATGAAATTATTATTGGAGGTTCAACTGAAGGAAGAAAATTCAGACCCACGCTTTATGATTTTCTTGCCCATCGCGCCGTAGAATTTTTTAAAAACACGCAGGCTGAACTGAACCGACCTGCAAATCAGTTCCACCTCAATGACCAAGTGTGGTTGAAACCATACGAAGAATTTATGAACGCTCCGCTTCCTCCAACGGAAGATTCATTGAATCTGCGCTATTATGCTGTAAAAATTCTGCAGGATCTTGCGCGATTCCACAACGATGACAAAGAAGTGGAAGCGAAAACGGACCTCGATCTTATCCGCCTTAAATTCATTTACACATCTTCCACAAATGAAAATAAAGACTCCCTGTATATACAGTCGCTCCGGAGTCTTGCGGAGAAAATAAAAACCAATCGTCTTGCTGCTGAAGTTCACTATTACATAGCGGCCTATTACGAAGAGAAAGCTTCGAAATACGATCCTTTTATTAATGAAGTTCCTTCTAAAGACAAAAAGGAAGATTATAAATGGATGCTGAAAAAGGCACATGACATCTGCAAATGGGTTATCCAGCAATATGAACACAGCAGCGGTGCCTCATATTGTCAGTCGATGATTCGTGTTATTGAATCACAGTCATTTAATAT
>CBIHPU010000685.1:0-2128 GCA_966211935.1 uncultured bacterium
GCAAAGACGATACAGATGAGTGGGCGCTGAAGAACGGTTATATTTCCGTAGTTCCTGTAAAGACCGACCTCACAGCACATCACATGGTGGATATTTTAAAAAAGAGATACAGTGAGTAAATACGTAAAACAATTTTTATTTGGCAGTGTACTGGGATTAATAATTCCTATGGCGGCGCTATTCATTTACTGGCTGTTCACCTGGACTCAGTATAATTTCATTCCGGATTTCTTCATTTTTCTGCACGAGCATAAGCTAATTGCGGCGCATCTTGGTCTTGCATGCATTGTGAACCTGCCGGTATTTTACGTACTGATCAACAAAGAGAACAAATACAAAATGGCTCAGGGAATTTTATTTGGAACCATTTTATACGCGCTATATATTTTCTACTACAAACTTTTTATTGTCGCGGATTGAAATATTACATCATAGCCGGTGAAGCTTCGGGCGATCTGCACGCGTCAAATCTTATCAGGGGATTAAAAAAGGTAGATGACGGTGCTCAGTTCAGATGCTGGGGAGGAGATCTCATGCAGGAACAGGGCGCGGAAATTGTAAAACATTTCAGGGATCTCGCCTTTATGGGATATACCGATGTGCTGTTGAATATCCGTACCATTCTGAACAACATGAAATTTTGCAAGGAAGACATACTCCGTTATCAACCGGACGCGCTTGTGTTGGTTGATTATCCCGGATTCAATCTCCGCATTGCAAAATGGGCAAAAGAAAACAATATCAAGGTTTATTATTACATCTCTCCAACAGTTTGGGCGTGGAAAGAAAACAGGGTGGAAAATATTCGACGTGACACTGAAAAATTATTTGCCATTCTTCCCTTCGAAAAACCATTCTATGCCAAACACAACATTGATATAGATTACGAGGGACATCCATTGCTCGATGCACTGGAAAACAACAAGAACAAATACGGAACGCGTGAAGAATTTCTGAAAGCGAACAAGCTAGACGAAAGGGAAATCATTGCAGTTTTGCCGGGCAGCAGGAAAAGTGAGATCAAATACATGCTTCCTGAATTTTTAAAGGTGGCCGCTGACTTTCCTCAATTTCAATTCGTGATTGCCGGCGCGCCAGCACTTGAGAGAAGTGTTTATGAACAATACATGACTGAAAACAAGATGCCGGTGTTGTTCGGTAAGACCTATCAAATATTGAATTTTGCCAGGGCCGGAATAATTACATCTGGAACCGCTACCCTGGAAACAGCGTTGCACAATGTTCCTCAGGTAGTTTGTTATGCCGGCAATCCGATTTCTTATGCAATTGCAAGAAGTCTTGTCAAAATAAAATATATTTCACTGGTGAATCTGATCCTGGATAAACCTGTGTTGACAGAACTGATTCAAAGCAACATGAAAGCGGATGCGATAAAAAAAGAATTGAGAGCTTTGCTTGAGAATACTCAGCAGAGAAAACAGATGCTTGAAGCCTATGATGAAACAAGAAAGATACTGGGCGGTGGCGGAGCATCGGATAGAATTGCTGCAAAACTTTACTTCTATCTCACATTAAAAAAGTGAGAGGGATGACTGAATAAAAAATGAACGCAATAAACACTTTCTTACCAGTATTAAACACGAGGAAAATTTTCTTTTCCGCGATTCTTCTTGCTGCTTGCTTGTTGCCATGTTTTTCAGAAACAATAAAGGTGCGTGTGCTTTCTCAGGTGAAGCTCAAGTCCTTGTTATTCTCTCCTGAAAAAGGAGCATACAAAATAATAGGTGACGGAAAAGAAGTTTACGCGTTAGACGGCGAAGGAGTTTTGAAAGTTTCCATTACGGGAGATTCCATTGAATTAAAAACCATTGAACAGGTGATCGGAAAATTCTGCAACGTAAGGATCACCGGGATTACATTGGATAACGCGTTCAAGTTAAAGTGTATTAATCCCGAAAGGAAATTTCGTTTTTACCAGGATGATTTAAGAATTGTCTCAGATCCTGAAACACAAACGTTGAGGATAGTTAACGAAGTTGAACTTGATAAATATATCAGCGGAGTTGTTGAAGCAGAAGCAGGAAGCAGAAGCGCTTCAGAATTTTACAAGGTGCAAGCCATACTCGCACGAACTTATGCACTCAGTATTATAGGCAAGCACAGTACA
>CBIHPU010000686.1:0-2120 GCA_966211935.1 uncultured bacterium
ACTAAAAGTCGCTCAGAAACCACTAACGGCATAATCTGCAATATTTAATTTATCATGGGAAATTTAACCCATGATAACGTTTCGCCACAACAACATTAGTTTTTATCATTCTCAAACCTGATCGGGAACATTTATTGAATGATTTCATCTGGCGAAATTCATTTGCCCCTGAATAATTTAAGAAAACATGAAGGTTGTCCAGATCACAAAGAATGACGCACCATTACTTCAGAAGTTCCTGGAAAGCGCGGGAAGCTCGCTTGAGCGATTCCGTTATTTCAGCAACAGAACTTTTGACGTGCTGAAAAATCACCTCCTCACGGTAATGATTTTGGATGATGAAGAAAATCCTCTGGCATATGGTCACCTTGATTTTGAAGGTGGCACTGTTTGGATGGGAAACTGCGTGATTGAAACAGAAATTGGAAAGGGATACGGAAATAAAATTACACAGTTGCTGTTAAATTACGCCCGCGACTTTAATATTGAAAAAATAAAAGTTTCCTCAGACGATGACAATTACCCCGCAATTAATTTATACGAGAGTTTCGGATTCAGACAAACAGAGCACAAAGACAATCACAGGTTTTATGAATGGAACCTGCGCTTAAATCCGGAACTGTACATAAGCACAATAGCTTTTAAAGGGAAAAAAGTGGAAGAGATCATCGCAACAGCAGAAAGCAAGAACTATAATATTGAGTTTGGCAGCACACTGCCTTACAGACACGATATGGAGTTTTTATTTCTTAACGCGCCAATAAATAAATATATCCATAACTATTTTCCTGCACCGGAAAAACCTTTTGTAATAAATCTTGCCAGCAGAAATGAAGAGATAAGAAAAGCGTCGGTAGAACACTGTATTAAAGGCATGCATTTAAGCGAAGAAGCAGCTGCTCGTTTTTATTCGGCGCATGCAGGTTTTTGCCTGGATCCGCTACCTGAACATCTCTCCACCCAACTTCCAGTTGTAAAACACATTGAAAGGATTCTGCACTGGAAGTCACTTAAAGATTCTGTTAAAGAAATATTGCATGAAACAGTTCATTTAAATATTCGCTTCCTGCTGGAGAATAACGTTGCTGCAAAAGAAAATATTTATGAAGATGGCACGGTTCCTTTACTATGTTGCGACCCCGATGAAATTGCAAAACTTATTGAGGATATTAAAGATCCACGCTTTGGAATTTTGCTGGATACAGGTCATCTGAAAATATCATCAACCGCGCTTAACTTTGACCTGGACGCAGCTATTAAAAAATTAAAAGACAACGTGCGGTGTATTCATCACAGCGATAATAATGGTGTAACGGACAACAATCTACCTCTCGCCCAGGATTACTGGTTCCTGAAGTACATGAACATCTTTTCACAGGCTCTGCATGTCCTGGAAGTGAAAAGCATTTCAACAGAAGAAATAGACCGCGAAATGAAATTACTGAGAGAAAGTATTGTGATTGATGTTCAAGTGTAACTTTACTTTACAAACCAGAAATCACCTTTCAGCTTGCTCCACTCCTGGGGACTCTGCTGATTCGCGCTTTTCTCTTCAACATAGATCCTGGTTTTCTTGAAAACACTTTCTATTGGCTGGGGAACAGTCATTTGTTTAACCAATTCTTCCGTGTATAATCCGTTGTTGCCGGTTCCGTCCGACGCAGTAGATCCTTCTGATGTAGCGAAAGAAATAATTGTTCCGCTTGCGGGAGGAATGGCCCTGAAGCCCTGTTCTCCTCCCCTTCCAAACGAGCGGAAAGGATTGTTGCGGCACGCGTCAAGAATAACAATACTTGTATTGGCGGGATAACGCTCCAGTTCTTCCACCACAAAATTTACCGATACAGCTTCAAATTTCGTATCACTTTTATCCTGCAACTTAACATCAACCGGCAACAAATAGTTTACACCATCAATCTGCATTCCGTGTCCCGCGTAATAGAACAACACAACGTTATAATTCGGCAACTTCTTGGAAAATTCTCTGATCGCTTCTTCCATTGTCTTTTTATCCGCGTTCGTTCTCTTAATTACATCAAAGCCAAGTTTTGAAAGCGTGGACGCCATCAGCTCCGCATCATTTACCGGATTTTTAAGAACGCCTCCGTTACTGTATCCCG
>CBIHPU010000687.1:0-2117 GCA_966211935.1 uncultured bacterium
AAATATAAGAAGAGAAAATGAGCGAGTCGGCGTCGGTTCTGTATCTTAAAAAGCTGAAAGAATTATTGCAGGTGGAGCGCGATGAAGACTATCGTCTTTTTCGTGAACAATTTTTAAAAGCGAGCTTTGAAGAAAGAAGGAAGAACGGCTTGACCTGGTATCCGGTTGAATTACGCAGTGAAGAGCTTGCCTACGGCGATTACATACAGGTAAATCTTGAACGCGCAACACATTTAAATGAGCCGCACCAGTTTTACGCCGGCAAGAATGTCATCTTCTTCTCAAACAAGAACAACGAGATGAAGGAATTGAAAGGCACAATTAAACACGTGCAGAAAAATTCCATGGCGGTAGTGGTGATGGTGGATGATCTTCCGGAATGGGCTTATGAAGGAAGACTCGGCGTAAATCTGCAGTTTGATTCACAGAGTTATGAGCAGATGGATAAAGCGCTTGATGTTGCTATCAACGCGAGCGAAAACAGGATAGCGGAGCTGAGAGAAATATTTCATAGCGGAGCAGAACCGCAATTTGAAAAAGAAGATGAGAATCTTATCCTGCCTTCGCTAAATCTTTCGCAGAATCGTGCTGTAAGAAAAGCGTTAGCTGCAAAATATGTCTCAGTTATTCATGGTCCTCCGGTCACAGGAAAGACAACAACATTGATCCAGGCAATTCGTTTGGTTTTGCAGAAAGAGAACCAGGTACTCGTTTGCGCGCCGACCAATACTGCTGTTGATCTTCTTACAGAAAGATTGACCGAAGAAGGAATTAAAGTGCTGCGGCTTGGACATCCCGCGCGTATTTCTGAAGCGCTGCTTAAAACTACATTGGATGGCAGCATTCAGAATCACGAAAATTATAAAGACATTAAGAGTCTGAAGAAAACTGCCGAAGAATATTTCCGCATGGCGGGAAAGTATAAACGTACATTTGGAAAAGAGGAACGCGAACAGCGCGCTTTGTTTTATACTGAAGCAAAAAAATGTCTTTCCGAGTCCAGAATGCTGGAAGAACATATCAGCTCACAATTACTGAATGGCTCACAGGTGATCGCGTGTACTCCCGTTATCAGCGCCAATTACATGCTGCGCGGAAAAAAATTCAATACACTATTTTTTGATGAAGCGTCTCAGGCGCTGGAACCAATGGCGTGGATCCCGATATTAAAATGCAACCGCGTAATTTTTTCTGGTGATCACTTTCAGTTGCCTCCGGTCGTAAAGAGTCGCGTTGCAATGGAAGGCGGACTTTCCGAAACACTTTTTGAACGCTGTATCAAACTCAAAAATGTTTCTTCATTGCTGACATTGCAATACCGCATGCATCACAACATCATGCAGTTCAGCAATAATTATTTTTACAACAATCAGCTGGAAGCGGATGTTACTGTTAAGGAAACGCTGATCAGCATGAACGAAGACGATTACCTGCTGAATAATCCGCTTGAGTTTATTGATACAGCAGGCTGCGGATTTGAAGAGCAGCAGAATCCGGAAACATTGAGTTCGTTTAATCCTGACGAAGCAAAAATTTTATGGAAGCATTTGCTGCAATCGATCGAGCAGTATAAAACTTCTTTCGGAACGCATTTTCCGCTTTCCGTTGGCATCATCACTCCTTACAAACAACAACAGGAAAATTTTATTGAGCAGATGAATGAGTTCATCACCGATCCCGTTTTAAAAAAACAGATCCAGGTAAAGACTATTGACGGATTCCAGGGAGAAGAACGGGATATTATTTACATTTCATTTGTGCGTAGCAACCGTGATGGAGAGATTGGATTTTTATCGGACATACGCAGAACAAATGTGGCGATCACACGTGCAAGAAAAAAACTGGTGATGATTGGCGATTCAGCGACCTTATCGCATCACGATTTTTACAGGCAGCTCATTGAATACTGTGAGCAACACGACGCATATAAATCGGCGTGGGAGTATATACATGTGGAGTGATTGAAATTGAAATCAAAATGAAATTTGATTTTTAATATTAACTTTCTATAGTGATGAAAATCAGTAGACGTTACTATTCCTTTGGTAGCCCAATGCCGGGACGCGTATTTAGCTCGCCGTCATACAGATATGGGTTTAATGGGAAAGAAGATGATG
>CBIHPU010000688.1:0-2113 GCA_966211935.1 uncultured bacterium
ATTGAAATCAGTAGTGGAAATATCCGCGCGGTGGTGAAATCGCTGCCGAAAATTTTCATCCACGCAGCCTGAAAAAATTGAAAGATCATTGGATGTCCCTTGCTGATATCAGGGGGCACCTGACCCGGAACAATATTCAGGTCCACTTCCGCTAAATAATGAATTGCTTCAGAATATGGATAGGCTTCGTCTCCATTACAGGGATAATCAAGGAACGGAATTTTGAACAGGATGAAAGCAATACACAGCGTAGCTGTTGCATAAAACCAGATATTGCTTTTTCCTGTGACCTGCATTACTGTATGATAATATGGTCCTTAATAGTTTGGCCGTTAATTACCGCTTCAATCCAAATCTTGTCGTCGGGCGGCACTGATACGGAATATTCCTTATTCCCATCTAATACAAATTGCTGGCGAAAACGACTTTTATTACCTGATATTGTAATGGAAATTTTGTCTTTTTCGTTTGCTCCCAGCACACGGAAATTTATTTTGGTCCGCGTTAATTGTGTTACAGAAAATGTAATTACCCCGCCGGGTTTTATTTTCTTATCTGAATTGTTTTTTAATTTTTTGCGGGCGTTTTTCGCGGTGAATAATATTGTATCTGTATTTATTGATGTATCAGTTACACTCTCCACATTTCTTTTTACTTCTTTATAATTTATCGCGGTGTCCGTTTTGTAGATGCGAATGTAATCTATATTGTAAAAATTAGGGAAAGGCGTTTTTTCATTCGGGCCAGGTTTAAAGGGGCCTCCGTCTTTTGCAAGGCCAGTTCCCGCCGAAAGCCACATATCAACTTCATACGTATGTTTAAAATATCCTATCAATACTCCGTTCAAATACCACTTCACATATTCGGGTGTCCATTCACCCGCAACTACATTGTAGCTGTCTTTTAATTTTTCAGTTGTCTCAACCCAATGTCCCCAGCTCTTCCTGTAACCGAACCAACCTTCTTTGTAATTTGAACATCCATCCGGACAGTGAGCGTTTAAATGAAGCGCTTTTTCTTTTTCACCTTTTAATTCGTAGAAATCGATTTCATTATTGGGATTTGCACCGTATAACCAGAAGGCGGGCCACAGACCTTGTCCTTCCGGCGCCTTGAACTTAATTTCAAAATATCCGTATTTATATTTTTTTTTGCTCCACAGCAGCGCACCTGAATATTTAATCCTCACCATGTTCTTATTGATGATGGGCATGTTGTTTTTCTTTAGGTAAACTGTATCCAGCTCATGACTTTCAATCTTAAAAAGACTGTCAGCTTTTTCAATGTAGAGTTGCAGATACCCGTCTTTAAATCGTACGTTTTCTTTCAGAAAAATAATATCTTGTGTAAATACGGGTCTGCTCCACGGTAAATTAGTTAACCATTTTTCTTCGTTCAGCTTTCCGTTATTGAATTCTTCGCCGTCATAGTAGTTCCATTTCACGGTTTTATCCGGAAAGATCTGCCACAATATCTGGGCGTTCAGAGAGGCTCCAAAGGACATTAATAAAAAGATCAATCTGATTATATTCATTACTCGCTGGTTTTTTTCATTATTTCTGCCCAGGCAATTCCAGTTTCAAAACGTTTAACACGTTGCAATCTGTAAAAGCCTTGAATATTTTTCTATTTCATCGCCATTCTCAACATTTGAAAAAATAAAATATCTGCAGTCAGAAGCAGGTTCCGGTCTGACATTAATGAATGAGCCAGGAGATATTAAATATCCCGCATGAGGTTGCGTCATTGCTTCGCGCAGGTTAAAATAGGCGTAAACAGTATCTGTTTTATTTATATTCTCATTTAAGAAATGTATTGTATTCTGATAAACTTTAACCGCGTCAGCGTATCCCATAGTGTGATCGCTCATTGTTGGCTTTGTCAGCCAGAAAGCAAAAGCAGAAATACACGTCAGCATTGAAGCCATTCGCAAGGGTTTGTTATTTGTAACAATAAACAACACGCCGGCACAAATCAGTGTAATAAAAAGAATTGTTACGAGCAGATAGCGTTCAGCAAGATAATTCAAGGAAGAAAACAAAAGGTACAGAATGGAAAGCGTCATCATCACAGGAATGATGCTTTTCAGTTTTGCGCTGGCACTTTTTCTTAA
>CBIHPU010000689.1:0-2108 GCA_966211935.1 uncultured bacterium
CAAATCCATCCGCCGGCACTATCAGTTTAACTTGTAGTTCTGCTTATTATGGCATTACAGGATTTCGCTTGTTCAACGGTGAAGGGAAGCTGATCGTCTATGAAAATCGTGCGTTGAAGCAAGGCGAGACTTTTGAACTGAAAAATGATCTTCCTCCTGGCATCTACTTCCTTTCCATTTCTGATGAAGATGGAAAAATGATTAAAAATGCCAAAATTGTAGTGGTAAAAAATTAATTAAAAAGCGGTAGTTTCCCTTAGGATTTATTTGGGCTTTTTCGTTTGATGGATTGATGGAAAATTGCTAATCTTACACTTTCAATTTAGCAGCATTTCCTATGGCAAAACCCATTGATTTTCTTCCAATTGTGTTAATGTTTCTGGTCGCGGCCGGCTTTGTGGTAACCACAATGGTGGTAACGCACTGGCTCGGTCCAAAACGTAAAACAAAAACCAAACTCGAAACATTTGAGTGCGGAATTGAAGTAAAGGGTAATGCCCGCATTCCTTTCTCCATCAAATATTTTCTGGTTGCAATTCTGTTCGTGCTTTTTGATATTGAAGTGATTTTCATGTATCCGTGGGCGGTTAATTTTAAATCATTGGGATGGCTCGGAATGGTTGAAATGTTTTCATTCATGGGATTACTGCTGATAGGTTTTTATTACATCCTTGCTAAAAAGGCCCTTAAATGGGAAGATTAAAAAATTAAATAAATGAGAGAAGTAACAAAAAGATCAAAACTGGATATTGCCAAGAGTCCCGCAGGACTTGAAGGTCCCGGTTTCTTTGCAACGAAGCTTGAAGACGCGGTTGGATTGGCGAGAAAGAACTCTCTCTGGCCGCTTCCTTTCGCAACCTCTTGCTGCGGAATAGAATTCATGGCTACAATGGCCTCCAATTATGATTTGGGACGTTTTGGAGCAGAGCGCTTAAGCTTTTCTCCAAGACAGGCTGATATGCTGATGGTAATGGGTACCATTTCAAAAAAGATGGGACCAATTCTTCGTCAGGTGTATGAGCAGATGGCTGAGCCACGCTGGGTATTATCAGTTGGCGCATGCGCAACTAGCGGCGGTATCTTCGATACATACAGTGTGCTGCAGGGAATTGACAGGATCATTCCGGTTGACGTTTATGTGCCGGGTTGCCCTCCGCGTCCTGAGCAGATTATTGATGGCATTCTCAAAATTCAGGAGCTTGCGCAGAATGAATCATTCAGAAGAAGATATTCTCCTGAATACAAGAAAATGCTGAATAGTTACGGAATCGAATAATTTTTTTTGTGATGGACAAACAACAATTGCTTGAACTGGTCAACAACAAACTTACCGAGAAGTTTCATGGTAGTGTTGAATCGGCTGATCTGCTTTATGATTATCCGGTGTTTGTGATCAATAAGGAAAAAATTCATGACGCGCTTGCGTTTCTGAAAAACGATCCTGAACTGAATTTTCATTTTCTGACAGATCTTACCGGAATACAAACTCCTGATGAAAAACATCTGGGCGTTATTTATCACCTTCACAACATGCCTAAAAATTTCAGGATAAGAGTGAAAACTTTTTTTCCAATGAGTAATCCTGAAATTCCAACAGCAACTGATTTGTGGGCCGGAGCTAACTGGATGGAAAGAGAGACCTACGATTTCTTTGGAGTGAGATTTCTCGGTCATCCGAATCTGAAAAGAATATTGAATATGGATGAGATGGATTATTTTCCCATGAGAAAAGAATATCCGCTGGAAGACCAGGGACGAGATGATAAAGATGACAGAATGTTTGGACGATAAAATTTTTTAGAATGGCGAAAAAAGTAAAATCCCAAAATACAGCCGGTGAGAAAGCTGCCACAGCCGAACTCAAACCGGAAAACCGCGTTAACAACAGCGCGGCTAAAAACATTCTTGAAGAGGAGGAGGAAAAAGAGTATTCCATTATCAACCTTGGTCCTACTCACCCTGCAACACACGGTATTTTCCAGAACGTATTAAAAGTTGATGGAGAGACTATCATCGAATCAACTCCAACCATTGGTTACATTCACCGCGCTTTTGAAAAATTAGCTGAACATAGACCATATAATCAGATCACGCCAATTACAGACCGA
>CBIHPU010000690.1:0-2106 GCA_966211935.1 uncultured bacterium
AGGATTACCGAGGAAGTTGCCACCAAAAACTGTTGAGAGTGATTTTGCCAAACCGCCTTTTTTAGGGGGGGAGGAGGTCCGCTGCTTTTGTTGAGCTGCTGTCTGATTTTCTTCCCGGTTCTGACCGGTTTCTGTTTCTACCTCCTTAAAACGGTTTGCCATATCTTAAAGTTTCTCCGCTATTCGCAGCCTGGCGCTGCGAGACCGGTTATTTCTTTGTATTTCCTGAATTGTTGGTTCAATTGGTTTTTTTGTAATCAGTTTAAATGGTCTTTCTATATTTCCAAAAAAATCTTTTTTAATATCTCCTTCTGTATTTCCGGTCTTCGTTAAGTTCTTCACCAGTCTGTCTTCTAATGAGTGATAGCTTATCACAACTAGTCTTCCTTCCGGCTTCAGCACTTCCAGACTTTGATTCAGAAAATCCTTTAATGCACCCATCTCATCATTCACTTCTATTCTTAATGCCTGAAAAACTCTTGCATGATATTGATGCTCCTTGTCTTTTTTAAGAACGAATTTTTTCGCAATCGCTTTTAGTTCTTCTGTAGTCTCTATCTTTTTCTCAGCGCGCTTTACTATTATCTCTCTTGCCAGCTTCCACGCGTTTTCAATTTCACCGTACTCTCTGAAAACCCGCGTCAGTTCCTTTTCGTCGTAGTTGTTTATCACATCCGCTGCCGTAAGTTTTCCGGCTTTATTCATTCTCATATCCAGTTCCGCTGTAAAACGGATTGAAAATCCCCGGTCGGCGCTGTCAAACTGGTGAGAGGAAACTCCAAGATCAGCAAGTATTCCATCAACAGCAGTTACTCCGTGCATCCTCAGAAAATTCTTCATGTAGCGAAAATTCTGTGGAATAAATATCAGGCGCTTGTCTTGCCATACATTCTTTGCAGCATCAGGATCCTGGTCAAAAACAAAAAGTTTTCCTTTTGGTCCGAGATGTTTGATGATTTCTTTCGAATGTCCACCTCCGCCAAATGTTACGTCTGCGTAAACACCATCGGGGCGGATATGAAGCCCTTCAATACAGTCTTTTAAAAGAACGGGTTGGTGATAATCCTGAACATGCTCATCGGCCATGGTGATAGCTTTTATTCATCTTCATCACCGAAATTCATGCCTCCGAAAACATCTTCAGCAAGTTTCTCTATATCTACACTTTCTTTATAGAAATCATGGTAAGCTTTCTTATCCCAGATCTCTATTACGTCATTGCTTCCAAAAACCACAATCTCAGTTGAGAGAGCTGCCCAATCCGCAAGCGTGCGGGGAAGCAAAACTCTTCCTGATGAATCCGCTTCCACTGCAGTAGCTCCACCCGTAATTCTTCTCACCAGATCATCATTCTTTTTTATGAAGCGGTTCAACTTTGAAAGATGCCTGTTTATCCTGTTCCAGTTCTTCATAGGATAAACCTTAAGAATGTTCCGGTTTAGATCCCTTGCAATCATCAACCCGTCATTGAATGCGTCACCCATCTGCTCCCGAAGTTTTACCGGAAACATGAAACGCTGCTTTGCGTCAACCTTGCATTCAAATTCGCCCCAGAGGCCAGTCATTAAGTTGCTGTGAATTGATTAGTTGCAAAAATATAACAAATTTCCCACCTTTTACCACTTTCTGCCATATTTTACCACTTTTGTTGAAAACTTTCGCTTAGCGATTAAAAAGGAAGAGATGTGCCTGTTAGGCAATGCGGATTAAAAAATGAATTCCCACAGAAGGAAAACTGTAACTTTGCTGTTCAGAAAATGGAAAATACGGAGCGGAAATTCATCGATGTGGAACAGGTTCTTAAAGAGAAGAATCCCCAGTTATTTCACCTGTTGCCTCAATTTGTTGTCAATTACATAAAGCGTAAAATTCACGAGGATTTTATTAATGAAGGGATTGAATATAATAAGGACGTTTATGAATTGGATTTCAATCGGGCTGCACTGGATTATATGGGTGTAAAGGTGGAGTGGATGGGGGCGGAGCATGTTCCTGTAAATGGTGGCGTGATCATAGCAAGTAATCACCCATTGGGTGGATTGGACGGACTGGCCCTCATTAAAGCAGTGAGCAGCAGAAGAAGCGATATCCGCTTTCTTGTTAATG
>CBIHPU010000691.1:0-2106 GCA_966211935.1 uncultured bacterium
TTGATTTATTTGGTGCGCAGGGAATTGGCTAATCGTGGGCAAGACAGCAAAGGGAAATGGGTTGGTTTTGAGGAAGCTAAAAGAATCCATAGAATTGAAAGCATGTAGTAACTGAAACTTAAAAGGGGGTGCACTTGTTAATTTGTATTTAAGTATTTGCTTAAATACAATAATAACGATACATTTGTCCATAATTGAATCACAATATGGAAAAGAACACCTGCATAAGAGTATTTGCCGACCGAGGACAAATCGATCAATGTCGAAAAATTTTAAATGAAAATGCTTCTACATTTCAATCACTCGGAAAGGTATTAGAGTTGGCAGGTAACGAAGTTCGTTTAAAAATTCTTTTCTTATTAGAGGAAGAAGGAGAATTGTGTCCTTGTGATTTAAGTGATATTTTGAATATGAGCATTCCAGCAGTTTCACAGCATCTTCGAAAAATGAAGGATGGAAACATTGTACAAACGAGACGTTCAGCACAAACAATATTTTATTCTTTGAAAGAAGAGCATCATAAAATACTCAAGCCATTATTCAAACATATTAGTAAAGAGAACTTAAAATCAGAAAAAGCATAAATGAAACTAACAAATAACATAGACAAGCTTGGAACAATTGGATTGTTCGTTACTGCAATTTTTTCACCGTGTTGTTTTCCGCTTTTTGCTTTTGCTGCTTCTGCACTTGGGCTTGGTAGTTTTGAATTATTCGGAGGATGGACAATGTGGATTTTTCAAGCGATGGTTTTGATTTCAATAGGAGGTTTTATTGTTTCTTACCGTAAGCACCGTTGTGCATATCCATTATTAATTGCCGTGCCAAGCGGATTGTTGATTTTTTACGGATATCACTTTAATAATAGTGATTATTGGACGTATTTTCTTTATGCAGGCATGTTAGGGTTATTGATTGCAACAGGAGTAAATTATTACAGGAACAAACTACATGGATCTTGTGAAACTTGCGCAACTTATAATGGCAAAAAAGTTGAGTTAAAATCTACACTTACCTGCCCAAATTGTGGGCATAAAAAAGAGGAAATTATGCCAACCGATGCTTGTGCTTATTTCTACGAATGTGAGAGCTGTAAGGCAAGGTTAAAGCCCTTAGAGGGGGACTGTTGTGTTTATTGTAGTTATGGGACAATTAAATGTCCTCCGATCCAAGCAGGTGATCATTGCTGTTAGGATAATTTTAGAAATCTGCTGATTTTGATTTTATTTAATACATTTGCCTCAAAGAAATTAAGAGGCGATTCCTTGAATCAAATGAGCGATTTCCAATTACGTGAATTCATTAGAGTTCTAAGTGCTTGGAAATCATTAATAAAGTTCGATAAATCCAACCCGTAGGGTACCATAAAGCAGAAAAATCCTGACGTAAGACCGTCGGGATTTTTCGCTTTATGGTTCTGAAGTAAACAACGAAAGAGTTCTACTTCGGGACATATGTTCGATAACTCCAACCAACAGGGGTACTTTTTAATTTTTATTTATCCTTTTGATAAATATTCTCTTATACGATTGGGCTTTTTTTTATTCCACTTGTAATAACCGTTACTGGCTACTATTTTTATTTTTTTAAAATACAAGTAACTTTTTTATGGCAAAATTATTACAAATGCACAACGTTGGCATCGTTGTAAAATCACTTGACGATGCAGTTTCGTTTTTTACAGAACTTGGACTTAAACTTGAAGGACGGGCAATGGTAGAAGGAGAATGGGCTGGACGAGTGACAGGACTTGGAAATCAATCCGTAGAAATTGCGATGATGGTTACGCCAGATGGACACAGCCGACTTGAGCTTTCAAGATTTATTACTCCGATAACTATTGCTGACCACAGAACTGCTCCTGTTAACTCGCTCGGTTATCTGCGTGTCATGTTTGCGGTTGAGAATATTGATGAGTTGGTTGCACGATTAAGCAAGCATGGCGCTGAAATCGTTGGAGAAATTGTTAATTATGAGAACGTTTATAGGCTTTGTTACATTCGTGGTGTTGAAGGACTTCTAATTGGGCTTGCTGAAGACATCTCTAAAAAATAATTACCAGAGTTTGACATATCAATATTTTGATCTGCGATTAGTTTCGTGTCA
>CBIHPU010000692.1:0-2099 GCA_966211935.1 uncultured bacterium
CTGATTCGGCAATAAATTGTCTTCAGCGTAGCATACTATTAAATTTGTCAATGAAAAGTTATTTCAAGGCGGCTGAAGCCTGGAACAATCTCGGATATATTTATCAACGAATAGGCAGAAAAAAGGACGCCCGTTACGCGTTTGATTCATGTCTTTTCAACTACGCGCTGGCCGGTGAAATTGAAAAAGCAGGATATACTTATTTGAATATTGGTCATTCGTTTGAACTTGATGGAGATCTGAAAGAATCACTGAATTATTATTACAAAGGGCTTGAGTGTTTCAAGCGGCTTAAAAATCCTGACGGTGAGGCACACAGTTATTATTGTCTGGCATCCATGCATGAAAAACAGAATGATCTTGAAGAAGCGCAGAAATATTACGAAATGAATCTGAAGCTTCGCCGCGTGGCAAAAGATATCGACGATATTGCAAAAGGTTGCCAATCGCTGGGAATCGTTTTGCAGAAGAGAGGGCTTTTTCAGCAGGCATTTGACTTATACGAAGAAGGATTAAAGTACAGTTTAGAAATAGGACAAACCGAAAGCAGCGCCGCGGGTTACAATAATATTGGTTTGTATTACTTAAAAGTGGCTGATTATAAAGCGGCGCTTGAGAATTTTCAGAAAAGCCTTGTACTCACCGAACAGATTAATGAACAAAACGGACTGTCAACCGTGTTGCGAAATATCGCATTGTGTTATCTGAACCTTGGTGACATAAAGAATGCAGATTTATTTGGAGAAAGATCGCTCAAAGTTTCCATGGAGAGCGGCTTTCCTGATAATATTCGTGGTATTGCAGAGATCATGACAGATATTTACGCGAAACAAAACAGATACAAAGAGGCATTGGAAATGCACAGGTTATATTCTCAGATGAAGGATAGTATTGTTAATATCGAAAACCGGAAAGCTGCTTTTAAAAAACAGATCAATTACGAGTACGGTATAAAGGAAGCGGAGATGAAAGCGGAACAGGAAAAAGAAGCGATATCCCACGCTGAAGAGAACAAACGCAATCGCATGATCATTTTCTTTGTAGTGGGCGGGCTAGTAGTGGCGGGTTTTTTCTCGGTGTTGTTATATCGCAGATTCAGGGTGTCGCGCGCGCAGAATCAAATCATCAACGAACAGAAATATCATCTTGAAGAGAAACAGAAAGAAATAATTGACAGCATCAATTACGCGCGTTACATACAAAAGGCAATGCTGAAAGAAGAGGAACATATAAGCGATCATCTTCCTCCGCATTTTATTCTCTTCAAACCAAAAGATATTGTAAGCGGAGATTTTTATTGGGCGCTTGAAAAATATAATCACCTGTATTTCGCCGCGGCTGATTGTACTGGTCATGGAGTGCCGGGTGCTTTTCTTACTTTGCTTGGTACTTCTTTTCTCAATGATATCGCCGGCAAGGATGATCTTATTAAGCCCGGAACAATTCTAGATCAGCTTCGCGATAAAATTATCAAAGAACTTTCCCGCGAAGGAAAAACAAAGGACGGAATGGACATTTCTTTGTTGCGCTTGAATCTTAAATCCAATGAACTTGTTTGGGCCGGAGCCAATAACCCATTGTGGCTGGTTAGAAAGTCAGAGGAGAATGGAGAGTACAGCTTGCAGGAAATAAAAGCAAACAAACAACCTGTAGGTTTTGTGGATGACCCTAAACCATTTACGAATCACGTTTTTAATTTGAAAAATGGCGACGTAATTTATATCTTCTCAGATGGATATGCGGATCAGTTTGGAGGACCAAAGGGCAAGAAATACAAATACAAACAGCTGGAAGAAACTTTGATGAGATCATTTAATCTGGAAATGGAAGAGCAGAAGAAAATGCTTGAGCAAAGTTTTATGAACTGGAAGGGAAACCTGGAGCAGGTGGATGACGTTTGCATTGTTGGAATCAGGATTTAGAAGCTAAATAATCGCGCTCTCGAAAATTGTGTGATCAGGAATTATTTTTTCCAAATAATCTTTTTAGGAAAAGCGAAAAACGTTTTTGAATGGAAGAATTTTTTTCTTTCTCATTTCCCGCAGGAACTTTTTCTGTAAATGGCGGATAGTTAGAATAGAGCAGGCTCTCTTTCTGCT
>CBIHPU010000693.1:0-2099 GCA_966211935.1 uncultured bacterium
ATCTTCATCCTGTTCATTGAATCCGCTTTGTTCCAGATGAGTGACTGAAACAAGGAAACATTAAAATATTTGCTGAGGTTTAAGCTGAGATGATGAAATGCCGCTGCTTTCTTCTGAAAGATCCTTTCAGTTCCCTGCGGAATAGATACATCGCCTGCTGTAAGGTTCATCAATACAGCATAAATATTTGTGTATTGTATTTTTCCTTTCAGCCAGTTATGCGTAAAGCGCGCATACGGATACGTGAATGAATTATCAGATAACAGAAGTGACCTGTATCCGTTTCCTGTTTTATGTTTACCGTGTCCGAGTTGAATATTGAAATATCTGCACGGCGCATATTTAATATAACCCGATGCCATTGCATAATCGTAGCCATTTGCGTTGAATTTTTTCCAGCGGCCATTGCCCGGAATTATTAGCGAGGATTGGGCCAGTGAATCCTGGTACAGCGGCAGAGTACTTTGGTTTTCAAGAAAAACAGATTCAAAAGTTATTTTGTCGTGAATCACGCCTTTCAGAATAACTCCGCGCGAATTGATATAAAGTTTTTCATTGGCTGTGTCGGCCAGGTCCAGTCCCGCCTGAAAGTGAAACAGTGGCGAAATATTCAATAAAAATTTTCTTGGCCAGCCGCTCTGCACATCGGTATGGTTCAGCTCTATAAGATCTTCATTAAATAGTTTTCTTCCGAACCATTTTCTGTCTTTAATAAACAAATCATCATTACGCTGACCATAAATTTTCAGCGCGTTGTTCAGGGGCAATAATGTGGTGTGGTAAGTTAAAGCGGCAGAGTCACCGGAAATATTTCGCTGGGTTTCACTGTCAAAAAAAAAATCTCCCGGAAAAATAAAACTTTGGGTAATACCGGAAAATGGCAACATACAGCAAACCGATGTAACAAGAATTATTATTTGCTGAATGCGTTTCACTTGCTTCTTCCTATAATACTTTTATTCCGATCTTATTTTTGTAATCCGCATAAACCGCGCGTAATCCATCTTCAAATTCAATTTTATGTTTCCATCCAAGTGAATGTAATTTGGAAACATCCATCAATTTTCTGAAAGTACCGTCCGGCTTTGTAGGGTCGAGTTTGATCTCTCCTTTGAATCCTGTTATCTTTTTAACGAGCAACGCAAGATCATAAATGCTGATGTCTTTGCCTGTTCCGACATTTACGTGCTGCATTCCGTCGTAATTCTTCATAAGAAATACGCATGCATCCGCCATGTCATCAGCGTGCATGAACTCACGCATCGGCTTGCCGCTTCCCCATACTTCAACAAACTCAGCGTTGTTTTCAGTTGCGTCATGAAATTTTCTGATCAGCGCCGGAACTACGTGTGAATTCTGCAGATTGTAACTGTCGTTAGGTCCATACAGGTTGGTCGGCATTGCTGATATAAAATTGCAGTTGTATTGTCTTCTGAAATTTTCGCACAGTTTAATTCCTGCAATTTTGGCCAGAGCATAAGGCTCATTCGTTTCTTCCAGCGGACTGGTGAGTAAACTATCTTCAGTCATTGGCTGCGGCGCATTCTTCGGATAAATGCACGAAGAGCCCAGGAAAAGTAATTTTTTAGTTTTGAATGTAAAGGCGGCGTGAATGACATTGCTCTCTATCATGAGATTGTCATAAATAAAATCCGCCCTGTAAATATTGTTCGCGTTAATTCCTCCAACTTTAGCGGCTGCAAGAAAAACATAATCAGGTCTTTCTTTTTCAAAAAACTCGTTCGTCGCCTGCTGGTTACGAAGATCCAGCTCACTGGAACGGCGAAGCACAAAATTTGAATAACCTTTTGCCTGCAGATTGCGAAGCAAGGCGCTTCCCACCATTCCATTATGACCGGCAATGTATATTTTGGAGGACAGTTCCATTAAATTTTATTTAATTCGAAATGAATTTAGACTGATTGTTTAATCGCCAACATCATTCGTGAAAGTTCATCACCTTATGCCCGCCGTCAAGCAGATATTTGTCACGCTTAAACAATTCAACATCTGCATGCACCATTTCTTTCAGCAATTGCTCAACAGTATATTTAGGCTCCCAGCCAAGTTTTTGTTTTGCCTTTGAGTAATCGCCGATC
>CBIHPU010000694.1:0-2093 GCA_966211935.1 uncultured bacterium
AACAACAATGGTGTTAACGGACAGAATAGTGCACCAACTACAGGGTGGGCTGGATTATTTCAGAATGACCTCGGTTATACAGGATTTTTTGGTGTAGCTTCAGATCAGCGTCTGAAAATTAATATCAGAACAATTCCAAACGCGCTTGATATTGTAATGAAGTTGAGAGGAACTCTTTACGAGCATGACCTGACTTCTTATCCGGACCTGGGACTTAAAAAAGGTTTGAATTACGGATTTATCGCGCAGGAAGTTGAAGAAGTATTGCCGGATCTTGTTCGTGTGAAAAACATCCCTCACATTAACAGCTGTTACAGGGGAACAAACGAAAACAAAGAAGCAGAGCAGGTGAAAACTGTTAGTTACATTGAAATGGTGCCTATACTGCTTGAAGCAATTAAAGAACAGCAGAAACAGATCGAAGACTTGAAAAAACAAGTTGAAGAACTGAAAAACAAATAAAGAAATCAGATTGAGAAATAAAGGCTGTCATTTTTTGACAGCCTTTTTCTTTTTTACTTCCTGCAGAATCATAAATTTCTTTCCGAAATCAACTATCGCGTTATATTTTTTCAGAATATCAGAGCCAAGCACCCCCTCAACAGCTTTTAAGCCTAATAGTTCATACGAATGATTTACATGCGTCAGATCAAGCAGTATGCAATCAAAAGCTTTTAATTCAAGTTTGCCAATTTTAAAAGAGTCCAGTGAGGTAGATTGACTTTGCATGGAGTTGGTGCCGAGTCCCGTGGAAAGTTTTTCAATATCCTTTATTTCTTCTTTGTCGAGGAATTTTTTAATTCTGTCTTTGTCAAACACAGATCGGGATGCTCCGGTATCAACAACCAGGTGCGCGGGCTTGCCATTTATTCTCGCAGTTACTGAAAGATGAAAACCATCTTTCTCAATTTTTAATATTTTTAAAGGTATCTTAGTTTTCATAACGCACAAATGTACTTTATTCATTGACGCTGCCTTTACAAATAACAGAATTTTTGGTCAGCGCCGAACCACGCGCAAAACTATTTCCTGAGCTGACAAATATTTCAGGTGGATGTATCAACGAATGTTATTTGCTGAAAACTGCCGGGAGAAAATATTTTCTTAAAGTAAATTCCGCTGCTAAATATCCCGGAATGTTCCAGGCGGAATTCAAGGGACTTCAACTGTTGAGAAAAGCGAATTCTTTTGTAGTTCCGGAGCCATTGATCACTTGTGAAAATGAGAAGTTGCAATTTTTATTACTTGAATTTATTGAAACAGGCAGCGTAAACAATTACTGGTACGAAGCTGGAAAAACTTTAGCAAGACAACATAGTTGTTCCGCAGAGAAATTCGGACTTGATTTTGAAAATTATATCGGATCACTTCCTCAGCAGAACTCGTATACAGATAACTTTTACGAATTTTTCATTCTGAGAAGAATAGAGCCGATGTTGAAGATGGCAATCGACCGCGGATCAGCTGAACAAAACATTGCAAAAAACTTCGAAAATCTTTTTTCGCGTCTGCATGACAATATTCCAGTGGAGAAACCAGCCTTGTTGCACGGTGATCTATGGAGTGGGAATATTATGTGCAGCGCCATGGGTCCGGTTGTTTATGATCCCGCTGTTTATTATGGACACCGCGAAGCGGATATTGCCATGACGAAATTGTTCGGCGGTTTTGGTGACGAGTTTTACAACGGATACAATAACGAATTCCCGCTTGCCAAAGGCTGGGAACAAAGAATTGAAATTTTTAATTTATATCCGTTGCTTGTGCATGTAATTTTATTCGGTGGAAGTTATTACCAGGAAGTGAAACAAATTATAAAAAGATTTTGATCAGCAGGAACTGCATATTTGCTTTTATTGTTTTCTCAGTTACAATTGTAACTGCTCAAACACCAGAACTGTTTCCGTATTTTTCTAATGGAAAGTGGGGATTTGCCGATACTTCCGGAAAAATTATTATTAAACCAACATACGAATGGGCAGATGAATTTTGTGAAGGCATAGCCTGTGTGCGGAAGAAAGGAAAATATGGTTTCGTGAATGCGAAGGGAAAGCTTGTTATTCCTGCTCAATTCGATTTTCCTGCCTTTTTTA
>CBIHPU010000695.1:0-2091 GCA_966211935.1 uncultured bacterium
ATTTTTCCGATCACGCGCGCAGTTATCCGTTCATTTCCACTCTGCACAGTTATTTCCGCTGAAAGTTCACACTCCAAAGCAATCAGCTTTAGCTGCTTTTTTGTTTTTTCGAGAACTGCAACATGTTTTTTGTCTTCATTCAGCATGCGCTGAACGTGCATGCGGATAATATTTACTGCAAGCAGGTTTTTTCCTTTTAAAGCGTTTCCATTCGGATAAAATTCTTTGTAAGCGTTATTCAATTCCCTTTCTATTTTTTCCGGTGAAAATTCCAGATCGTTTTTGGAAATAGTTTTTCCCTCAAAAGGTATATAAAGATTTTCAAGCGTGCGGTGCAGTATGCTTCCAAAGGTGCCTGCTTCCATGTCTTCTTCAACTTCTTCCTCTTCACGCATGCCGGCAACATACTTGTACCAGAATTTTAAACTGCAATCTTTATACAGATTCAGTGAACTTGGAGAAAGGCCTCTTGTGCTGCCGCATTTCATTCTTGTGAGCTCCAGCACTTCCGGACTCTTGTCGATACTCACAGCTTTTTTTTCTGTCTGCGTAACCGAACCTGCTGCAATATGTTCCGTGATCTTAATATTACGGTTCTTACGCGTCATTTCCATTTCTATCTGCGTAAGAAAACGACTCTTTTCTCCTGAACCGAAAGTATCCGTTTCAGTATTGTACACAAGACATATTTTTTTCGCACGTTGCAATAATCTGTAAAAGTGGTAAGCGTACACAGCGTCTTTTTCCGCGTGAAGTGGCAAACCAAAATATCGTTTCAGATCGAAAGGAATAAATGTATTTGCAGATTTTCCTGAAGGAAGTATACCTTCATTCATTCCAAGAATCACCAGCTTTTCAAAATCAAGCGTTCTTGTTTCCAGTACTCCCATTACCTGCAGTCCGGTTAATGGTTCTCCATAAAACGGGACAGAAATGTCCGCGACAACTTCCCGCAATAACTGGTACAGCGAAGAAATATCCTTGATCACTTCTTCGTCCTGCACCATATCCTTTAATTTCACCAGCGCTTTTTCAAATGCAATCACGTATTCCAGCTGTAACTCATCAGCCTGTTTTAAATTATCTTTTTGGAGGTAATATGATTTGAATTCTTTATTGGCTTTTTCAAGTTGTTCCAGTGCACTATAACAGTTTGGCCATTTCTCAAACAGAAACTGAACGTTTCCAAAAATCCCCGGAAATAATTTTTCAAGCCATGAAAGTGAAATGAAACTTAAATTGAATTTGCGAACCTTATCTGTTATCTCGCGGATCTTTCTTTCGTCTCCACATAATATTTTAAAGCATGGATTCAAAAAGATCCTGAAAAAATCCTTGTGGTAAATGGAAATACTTTTTTTACCTGAAACTTCCGCGTTTACCTGGAGATGAAGTATGGATTCATAAAAATCATACAACGCAGTATAGCGCAGCGGATATTCCAGTGTGACATTTAATTTATTTACGTCTGAAGGAATCGTACTTAACACCGGAAACAAAATACTTTCATCCGCAAGAACTACGGCTGTATGTTCCAGGCTTTCGTCTTCTGATTTCCATTCTGCTATTTTTTTTGAAGCGATCAGCGCCTGCCCCATATTGCCGGCGTTCGCAACAATCTCAATTTCTTTCTGTCCATTCAGTAATTCTTCACTGAAAAAACTTTGACTTCGCAGTTTTTCGTCTGTAAAATTTTTACGAAGAAAATGTCCCGCTTCCTGGTTCGGGTCATCGTAATAATATCTGTCCGCATCCCACAAAAATTCGGCTTTTCCTGCGGCTTTCAGGTTAGCGAAAATTTTTCTTTCGCATTTGTTTAAGGCATTGAATCCGCAAAAAAGAAATTTATGGTATTTGTCAGTGAAATTGTTTTTTACGGGTTTTTCCGCTGCAATTCTGTACGCTAATCCCTGCCACGCCATGCCTTGTTCCAGCATGCGTTTTCTGAATTCATGATAGAGTATTCCAAGGTCGTCCATGAAACGCAAATACCTCGTCTGGAATTCTGTTAGTGGTTCTTCGCTCAGACTCCAGTTTTCAATATGTTTTATTTCACGCAGGTTCCTGAACAGGTCGTCCGTATTTACAAGA
>CBIHPU010000696.1:0-2085 GCA_966211935.1 uncultured bacterium
AGGCTTCCATAAAACTTATGGCGCAGACAAATCCTATCCATAAAAAAGCCGCACCAATTGCAAGAGGATGAGCTAATGTTTCTGTCATATTATTTTACTGCCGGGATTCTCCCTGAAATAGTTGATTTTGAAATTGAACATTTCAGCCATCTTCCCTGCTCTCCATTTTGCTTCGGCGGCTCTTTCTCCAGTGAATTTTTCATCAACTGTCTGAAAAAACAAATTCAGCCAACGATCAAAATGCTCCTTGTGAATGGGCATGTTTGCATGCGGAGCAAAGGGACTGCCACTATAAGTATGTTCATCCAGCAAAACGGTTTGCCAGAAACGATACATTTTCTCAAGATGCTGCGGCCATCTGTCCTGTATCCTCTCATTGAAAATATCTGCAAGCAAATCGTCTTCCCGCACCTTTCCATAAAATGCATCCACAAGCACTTTGATATCTTCTATGTTCAGAATTTCTTTTTTCATTTTTTCACTAATGAAACCTCAGCTTACACCAGATTGTAAATTATCAATGCTGTATTTACAAAGATACTCATATAGAATGAGAGAAGACACCATTTTGCCGGCGCCTGTGCTATTAACATTGCGTTGCAGGTCATGGTAATAATTGAACAAATGGAAAGCTGGAACAAACTGTCGTTCTCTAAAATGTACATGCAGGCTGCCGCCCCAAGACATGACTGAAGAGTCAATAATAATGACATCCAGCCAAATCTCCCGCTTTCAAAAGCTTGCTGTTGTTTTGTAAACCACGAAACGGCTTCAGTCGCATCAGATTTCTGTTTAACACTAGTGTTAACTGCTACTGTTTGTGTTGTTGTTGCACTCATGTTTATTTGTTTTTTTGTTGTTAGTGTTTTATTAAAATATATTCGGATCTTTTTATCCTTTATTATTTCAAATTTTTTTTATTGCTTCAGAAAAGTCACACCCATTTTAATTCCCTGTGATAACTCATACAGACTGGTTGTTTCCAGCATTGACTGTAATTCTTCTCTAATTGCTTTGAATTTATAATGAACGGGACAAGGATGTTTTTCGGAACAGGCTTTCAACCCAAGACCACATCCTTTAAATACCGCGTCTCCATCCAATGCAGAAACAATCTGACTTAGTTTGATTTTAGACATGTTCTTTTTCTCGATCATAAATCCACCGCTTGGACCTTTCACTGAACCGATAATGTTATTTCTGGAAAGTTGCTGAAGAATTTTTGCCGTAAAGGCTTCCGGCGAATCGATTTCCCGGGCAATGTCTTTCAAACTTACGCGCTTATCTTCAACGGAATGACGGGCAATATATATTGCTGCCCTGATCCCGTATTCACACGCTTTTGAAAACATTAAAAAAAAATTAACGCTTCAAATATAATAAGCCTTTTTATTTCGGACAAATTTATCCTTAATTAAAAATAATTAATGAGTTGGTTCCTCGCTCATCTATATATAATCCGTGTTGATACCGATTATTGAACAGATCATGGTAAAATATTTCGCTGCGGGAATGGCAAACTATTTTCATAATTAAAATAAACTTAAAAAAATGTCAAAAAAGAATTCAACCATGATCACCGCCGAGCCTGGAAAATCAGAGGTAATTATTACTCGTGAATTTGACGCTCCGCGTTAACAGGTATTTAAAGCTTTCACAGACAAAAATATGATTAACGAATGGCTAGGTCCGAAAGATTTGAAAATGACGACTGAAAAATTTGAAGCTGAAAGCGGAGGCTCATATCGATACATCCATACTGACAATAAGGGACAATCATTCGCGTTTCATGGTGTTTTTCATGAAGTTACTTTTCCTGAGCGCATCATCCAGACCTTTGAATATGAAGGCGAGGAAAAAGGTCATGTCGCTTTGGAAACTATACAATTCGATTCGTTGTCAGATAACCGCACGCGTGTAATCGCTCAATCCCTGTTTCAATCTGTTGCTGACCGCGATTTTATGATACAAAGCGGAATGGAACAGGGGGTGCAGGAGTCGCACCAGAAATTGGATGACCTCCTGCAGAAAGAATTGGTATAGTTTAAAAAGCAATTCCGATCTGCATTTCAACTTTTGGAGCGA
>CBIHPU010000697.1:0-2080 GCA_966211935.1 uncultured bacterium
AATGTTTTTTACAGCGGCACTTTAAATGCTTTGATTAAAGATCTGTTGCTGCAAAACGTTCGCGACCTGGTGCAGGGCCATCAGTATTCCGATAAAATTGTTTATGATGTCAGCTCTGAATGTTTGGATAAACTGAGTGATATTTTAAAACATGAAAAAGATAAACCTGCAGTTTTATTCAATCTTTCCAAATCGTCCGAAAGCTGGGAATTGAATCTTGGTGTTCCTGTAAAAAAAGGAGAAGTTGCTGAATTGAAGAAATTGACGAATAAACTGATGAGAAAACCAACAGGAGAAACAAGAGCGGAATTGATTAAATATTTGAGCGAAGTTCATTATGGTGAACGCATCGTTCATTTACTCCCTTTAATAAGTATCGCCGTGAGAGATAACAGAAAGTTTTCTTTTTATTTTGATTCCCTGAACGATGTGGATCTGTTTTTGTCATTAAAGTTTGAAGTGCCACAACATGGGTGAGAGCAGGGGAATGATAAAAGAATTTCTTGATGCATCAAAAAGCGGTCACGTCCTGCTGCTGTATTATGGCTTGCTCAACAAAGAAGTTAAGGAGCACTTGCTGGCCACGCTGAAATACAATCTTTCCAATTACGGAGTTGTGCCGGTTCGTTACCGCAAACGCGCTTTCTCAATCGCGGATGAGTGCATTACAAATATTTTTCAGTATTACAGATCATCCGGACTGCCACTGGCGACTGCCGGCATTTCCGTTGTCGAAACAAAAACTGGAAAATTGAATACGCTTGATTTTATTTTTACAAATATTGTCAAAGCGGAAGACCGAAATAAATTAGAGGAATATCTGAAGACCGTATATAACAGGCCACCGGAAAAAGTTCGCGATAGTTTTATTAACAGAATTTCGGAAAAGGAACAGGAAGACAACGCGGGTCTTGGATTGATAATTGTTTCACAGCGTGCATTAGGAAACTTCGACTACAGTTTTGAAGTGCAGAAGGATGAAAGTTATTTATTTCATCTTAAAATTTCGCTGGACATTGCCTAAGCTTTCATTTGTTTCTGATTATGGGTGACACAAAACAGGTAGAAATATTTTTCGATGCTTACGCGAAGTTGTTCAATAACGCGATACAGGGGAATGTGGATGCTGAGGCAACAGCAAGTGTTTTTTCCGATTGTTTTATTGAAGCGGGTCCGGCCGGCGTTAATTGCGGAAAGAATGATGAGCAGTTCAGATCGGCTCTTACGAAAGGTTATGGTTTTTACAGTGAAATCGGAATAACGTCAATGGATATTCTTTCTAAGGAAATTACAATACTGGACGATCTGCATTCTATGGCAAGGATCAACTGGAGATCGAATTATCGGAAGAAAAATAAGGAAGTTGGAAAAATAGATTTCCAGGTGATCTATCTGCTTCAAACAATAGAGGGTAAACCTAAAATATTCGCGTATATCACGGGCGATGAGCAGGGCGTATTAAAAGAACACGGGCTTATTTAAATTACCCAGATTTTTCAATGAGTTTTTTTATTCAGCCGGATGGCTATGAAAAACGAAAGGCAGTTTCAGCAGCTTCGAATATTCCTCTCCGCTTTCCTGCATGTCTATATCATCAGACATATAGTGCCATTCAACTATAACGTTTACCGCGGAAAGATTTTCGAGTTTCTTTAATATGTCGTAAATTATTTTTGTGGAAATGGAATTCATGTATTCCATTTTAAATACAATACGGTATTCACCTTTTATTTCAGGATTTTTGCCTGCACCGTTTATTAATTCCATTACCCAGTCAACCAGTGGTTGGTAATATTCACGCGGATGTTCAGGTCTTGATTCACCACTAATTTCTAAAACGTTCTTTGAACTATGAAATTGAATGGTAGGCGAATGGTCCTTTCCTTGTATGTTTAGTTCCCGCATCTGAAGATTTATAATTTCATTTTTGTTTTATGATGATAACTATCATGCATCACGAAATCCGCATTGTACAGTTTGTAGAGTCCAGTTCACTTAAAATATTCCTCTTTTAATTTTTTCCCGTGACTCCCGCAATCTGGAGTTAATTTAGAAAAAATATTTGATGAGGCAAACCACC
>CBIHPU010000698.1:0-2078 GCA_966211935.1 uncultured bacterium
GCTTACCGAGAGGTGAATAAAAATGAAATGAGTACGATCCTTATGGATCTGAAAGATATAATTGTGAAGCATGGACTAAAAGCGCCTTCACACTTTTTTCTTCTCGCGCGCTCAATGGTGACCGCTGAAGGATTAATTCACTTGCTTGATCCGGAATTGAATCTTGAGCAAATGGCGCGTCCATATTTTATCCGTGCGGTTGTTCGTCACTATAATCCGGTTCAGTTTGTTGAACGGATACTGAATTCAATTTACGAGATGGGAATGTATATGGAAGATTTCCCGCGTGATCTGAAGACAGCCATACGTAAAATAAATACAGGAGAAGTAAAAGTGGATCTACGCCACAAGGGAATTGATCCTTTGATGAATTCGATTCACCGGACAGGAAAGCAGTTGATCTCCGCACTTATTCTTGCGGCTCTGATCATGTCGTCCACTATGATGATCATTTTCAAAGTGCATCCGTTGTGGGGAACGAAATCTTCCTGGGGTGTAATTGGATTTATTTTGTCCGCCTTCGTAGCGATAAGAATGATGCGGGAAAAAAGAAAATCACGCTTCGACGAAGTAACCGGAGATGTGCTGGAAGAATAGAATTACCACTCGCTTTTTCCGAACCATTTTTGTGCTCTTTGCGATTTCGGAAACAACGCAAGCGCAAGTTCGTTCCAGTAAATAAACACTCCCGCTGAATAAAGAGGTGAGTTAAGTTTTCTGCCAATCGTTTTATCATTGATCAGCATAAAACGATAACCTATTGTGCCACCCAATCCAAGCCATTTGAATATTTTAAATTTGATATTGATGGCTGGATTGTAAAGGCAAATAAATTTTCCAACTCTGTTATTGCGTAAACCGTTGGGCAAAAATTCAAACTTGCTGAGCCCGGCGCCAAATTCAACCTGTGAGCTTAATTGCCAGCGTTTGCTTTTATAAAATACAAAGTCAATGTAATAACACAGATAACGAAAGTTTAAACGGTTCTCTTTCATCGCTACACTTCCGCTGATATCGGGTAACAAAGTGCGTTTGGAAAGACTTGTGTTCAGGTAAGCGTATCCTCCGCCAATGCTTATTTTTTTTCCGAAGGTAACGCCAAGTTTAAAACTCACAACTTCTATTCTGTCTCCTTCAGAAAAAGAATTCTTCGATTCATATCTTCCATCAAATGTTTTCTTTGAAACAAAAGCTTCGTGCAGCGTGTCGCGGTACTGTGCATTTACCAGGTAAAAAGAAAAAAGGGACAGGAAAAAAAATAATTTTCCGATCCCTTTTAATTTGAGTGAGTTTTTCAATTTACAAATGCTGCTGCTTTTTTAACTGCCACTTCCAATCCTGCGGGGTTTGTTCCTCCAGCCGTTGCATAAAAAGGTTGTCCTCCGCCTCCGCCATTAATTTCCTTGCTCAGTTCGCGAACAATATTGGAAGCGTTCATGTTTTTATCTTTCACTAAATTATCTGAAAGAATAACTGACAAACTAGCCTTGCCGTTTATTGTTGCGCCTACAACGCATACCAGGTTATCCACCTGACCGCGCATTTCAAAAAGCATGTTCTTTATTTCTTCCGCGCTGTCAAGTTGAATAACATCTGCAATTAAATTTATTCCATTTACGGTTTTCTTGCGCGAAATAAGTTCGTTTTTCAATACCGAAGCTTTTTCCTTCAGAAATCCCTGCAATTGTCTTTGCAACTCTGCGTTTTCATCTGAAAGTGTCTGGACAGATTTGAGCAGATCTTTCGGATTCTTCAGAACAGTTTTTATTTCATGAAGTAACCTCGTTTGTTCCTTATAAAACTCTTCCGCTTTTTTTGAAGTGATAGCTTCTATCCTGCGCACTCCGGCAGCAACAGCGCTTTCAGAACTGATCTTGAAAATGCCGATCTGTCCGGTTGCTTTAACGTGCGTACCACCGCAAAGCTCCACTGAAAATTCTTTATCGAACGTAACTACACGAACTATGTCTCCATATTTCTCACCGAACAATGCCATCGCGCCGGTTTTCTTCGCGTCATCCAGTGTCATCAGCCTGATCTCAGAAAAAATATTTTCGCGGATCTTTTCATTCACCAAC
>CBIHPU010000699.1:0-2071 GCA_966211935.1 uncultured bacterium
TATTGAATAAATAGAAGACATTTTGAAATACAAACATATGAACATTTATTCATATTTGATTTTCCCTTAAGGCAAAAAAGCACGCGAAAAAAACAAAAAAGATGAATTTACTTTCTATAGAACCGGGCACAAAGAAAAACGTCCCGCTGCAGGCAGACGGGACATTTTCGTGTTAGGGGGAGCCACAAGTTACTTTAAGTTTATTACGGGACGGAATCCGATGTAAGGACTGGCTTCAGCGCCCATCGGGAACTCAACGAAGTCAGGATCTTTAATTTTCAGATATTCGATTGAACTGTTCCAGTTTCCACCCTTGGTCATCACCTTGCCTTTTTTATCAATCACCATTTCAGAAACATTTCCAGCCATATTAAACAGCCCGTAAGCGTTTGGTGAATAAGCGTGAACATTGCAGGTGAAATAATTTGTCTTTTCCTTGTTCGTTTTTCCTTCCGAAGTTAACTCATCGTTATTGTTGAGGAAGGTAAAGCTGCTGCGTTGCGTTTCTTTATAATTCGCTTCAACAGGCTTATTATGAAATATTCCGTTTTTAATTTTTCCGTTTTTGGTTCCGACTTCAGCCTTACTGTTTCCACCGGTTGCTGCTCTTTCCCATTCGGATTCGTACGGAAGCCTCACCTCAACATTCTGAAATTTACCGTTGCTGTTCGCGGCAATAAGTCCCTGCAGCCAGGCGCAATACATTGTTGCAGCTTCAGGCGTTACGAACACCATTGGATAATTTTTGTAATGGGGAGAAGTGAAATAGCTCGTAAAGAATTTTCTGTCCTCCTCGCTCATATTGGTTCCAAAAACTTCTTCCAGCTTCGGTTTCGCTTTTTCGTATTCTGCCACTTTCCCGTTCATGATCAGGTCATTTAAAAAGATCATGTATTCCTTTACAGTCACTTCAGTTGATTTAATATTAAAAGACGTCTGCCATGCCTGGCGATTATAACCTGCCCTTATAGCGCCCGAAATAGGAACATAGTTGTAAACAAAATTGGAGGTTGTCTCGAAAATCAATTTTTGTATTTCCTTTTTTGTTTCAGCTTTTTGTTCTTCGCTAAGCGCAGGTAAAACCGATTTCTCAAGCGCGTTTCCGGAATTGGTCAGTACAGTTGGAGTAATTACCTGTGAAGAAACAAATGGATTGGCTTCGTTATAACCAAGGGTTTCATCAACCTGCGGATTTTGTCCGTTTAATTCATCGTTAGCAGTGAGGTTGCCGGACTTGCGGCCCAAACCATTCTTCTTAGTTTTATCTGCATCTGTAGCATTTTGTGCAGCTTTGTTTTTTTCCTGTTTCTCATCGTTACTAGCATTATCAGTTAGCGGGGAATTATAAGCAGAGTTTTCTTTATTATTTATTTCAGTAAAAAGTTTATTATTCTCATTGTTCTTACCGCTATTGTTATTCATAAAGAACATAGCGGCAGTAGCAATAATGCCAACTGCGCCAATACCTGAAAGGTACCATGGCCACTTTGCAACCTTGGAAATTTTAGTGATCTGCGCCTCTTTCTGCGCGTCCACCTGTCCTGGCCACTCTGATCCAAAAACGTTTTGGCTCGCCATATCAAAAAGCTCATCATTAACAGGGTTGTTCTGATCCAAATCAAGAAAACTCTGCTTTAAAAGCTCATCAATTCCGTGGTCTCCACCATTTGTAAACTTGTCAACTTGCATGTCGTATATTAATTATTACCGCGTCCTTTTTTTTATTCTCTTCTTTTTCAAATTCTGTTCTTTGCTGCATTTTTACAGTCAATGCGTTTTTCAATCTCGAATAATAAACTTTCAATTGATCCTCCGGTTTGTTCACGTATTTAGCGATCTCGCTATACGGAACGTCCTGGCTGCGCATTAGTAACAAAATCCGTTGCCAGTCCTCGAGTTTTTCCAATTCTTCACGTAACATTGCCATGTGAGGATTTGTGCTCGCGACAGTTGAATTATTCGCTACAAAATTCTTTCTTGTTTCATCAAGCGGAATAAAAACTGCGCCCTGTGTTTTTGTATTCTCATCACGAATATGATTCTTCAAATAATTAATGAAGATCCTGAAAAT
>CBIHPU010000700.1:0-2062 GCA_966211935.1 uncultured bacterium
TACGGTTTTTCATTTCGCGCGCCGCTTTATTGGTAAACGTAAGCGCGAGAATATTGAACGGATCCACTCCCAGCCTCATCAGGTGCGCAATGCGATAAGTGAGCACACGCGTTTTACCCGAGCCGGCTCCTGCCAGGATCATGGAAGGTCCCTGCGTGCATTCCACCGCGGCACGTTGTTCTTCGTTCAGTTCGTTTAAGTAAGAAAAATCTTTCATTTCAGATAGCCTGCAAAGGTAGGTATTTCGAGGGAAGAGTCATAGATAATAAGAGTCAAAGAGTCTCTCGGTAGAATTAAAAACTTTTTAGTTAATTAATTTTAACGAAGATAGCGCCGCAGAGAATTAGTCATTTTATAAATTTCTTCATAGTGAAGTGACAGACGTCTGAACCCGGCATCAGTAATCTTCGAACCTGATCTTTCAATCCAAAATCTTTTTGAAACTTACCTGTTTCTGTTAACATATAAATTTTTTCAGTAGCAATTCTGGCTTTTTGCCAGGCCTGGATGTCTGTGAAACTGCTGAAAGTTGACATAATTTCTTAATTAATTTTTGACCGAAAATCAGTTAAAAAAATGAATGTCCAAATATTTGATAGAAAAATAAACTTATCAACCATCGGGAAAAGGTCATGTCTAGACTCAAAGACTCCCTGACTCAAAGAGACTCCTGGACTTCCTCAGAAAAATAAACGCAGCCACCGCAAATAGAAAAACTATTATTTCAACTGTTACAATATTGAGAATCTCTTTCTGATAAAGAGCCGCGCCAACATTAAGCAGCGCATGAAGGATGATAGCATAGAACAAAAAAATCATTTTTCCGGTTCTGACGGAATGAAGCACAATAATACTAAGCGCTACATGAATCACAACTGCGAAAACGCGTTCAATTCCGCCAAGTAAAAAGATCGACCAATGATTTTCAATCAGCTTTTTTTTTGCTTCAAGCAAGGCTTGTTGTTTATCAGGATCAGTAGCTGCAAGCAAAGGAGAATTATCATTCATCATAACAGCTGTTATAGCACTGCCAACCAGACCCAATCCCCCAATCAGCAAAGCTTCTATTCCTCCATGACCAATTCCATAAGCAATGCCATCTTTCCATTCCCTCCTTTTTTTCAGAATAAAACGAAAAGCGATAAATCTTCCGCTCTCTTCGAATAGACCTGCTGCAAGACAACCGTATGCAACATAGAGCGCAGTATTTTCTTTACCTGCAGAAACATAAGTAAAGACAAAATAATGCATCACCTGTTCAAGCAGCAGTGCAAAAACAATGAACGTAACAATACCAGCACTAACAGGAACAAACGAAATTTTCTCTTTGCGGTAGAACCAGATGGCTAATGCAACAGGAAAAAAAACAGCAATCCCGGCAGAAATGAACAATGCTAGTATGTTGGAATTAGGAATCACTTATTATTATTTAAATTTTGATTGAAAAATTAAATTCGCAACTCTTTCACCATCCATGGCGGCACTAACAATACCACCAGCATAACCCGCGCCTTCACCGCATGGATAAAGACCTTTAATCTGAACATGCTCGCATGTTTCCGGATCACGGGGAATTCTAACAGGCGTTGATGTCCGTGATTCTACTCCAACCAATACCGCATCATTCATCAAATAGCCCCGCATCTTTTTGCCGAAAGCCTTCAAACCTTCTCTCAACGAATTCCCGATCAGTTCACCCAGCACATTTTGCAATTGAACGGAAGCGATTCCTGGCTGATAAGAGCAGTCAGGTAAATCAGCACTGACTTTTTTATTGGTAAAATCAATGAGTCGCTGCGCTGGCGCAGTTTGTGTTTTTCCTCCGCCAATCCAAGCATTATGTTCAAGTTCCTGCTGAAAACGTAAACCCGCGAGTGGC
This sequence comes from uncultured bacterium, assembly GCA_966211935.1. Taxonomy (GTDB): domain Bacteria; phylum Bacteroidota; class Bacteroidia; order B-17B0; family Aurantibacillaceae; genus AM-1111. Next base: position 1,880 of record CBIHPU010000700.1, read on the forward strand.
CCTTCTGAAGAATATTTTTTGAAATCCTGTAACTCAAGACCAACTACAATTCCTGAATTCGCGTAAGGATTATTTCTTTTCGATGGACTCCAGCCATTTGTGACTACTTCGTGCTGATCAGTCGCGCAGGGCGCAATAATTCCTCCGGGGCACATACAAAATGAGAATACTCCGCGGCCATCC
>CBIHPU010000701.1:0-2055 GCA_966211935.1 uncultured bacterium
ACCTGAATGTTCGGATTGGTTTTTTTATTCCTGTAAACGAGTCGGGCGTTAAACGTTGCCATTGTCATTACTGACACATCCGAGGGAAATTCAAACTCCTTTTTAAAACGCACAGCTTCGTCGTACGTGATAGGTCGGTATCGCTTAGGCCGTTTACCCTTTTTTCCAATCCTGATGTTTGATTCACGGTTGCGGATGCTGAATGTGTTTGCTCCCAGGAATGTAAAATTGCTGTTGATGGAATTTTTGATCGCGTCAATAGCAGTAAGCGTGCCGATCAGTGACATAATTCCAAAGACAATGATCAGCATGGTAATGAAACTTCGCAGCAAATTGCCTTTGATGGAATTCAATGCAATTTTAATATTCTCGCGAAGCATTAAGCATAGAATTAGAAAATCAATCTGAAATTTATCAGAAAAAACGAAATGTAATAATTACATCAAGAACAAATCAATCAGCTGTATAACGAGTCCAAAACATTATTGTATTCTGTTTCCTTTATCGCTCACGTCCATTCTACCAATGGCCATCATTTGTTTCATTGTCCTTTCCATTCCGTCGCTTGATCCGTCGAGGAAAATTACGTTACCCTTTCCCTGTTCCGCAAAATTCTTCACGGCTTCCGTCCACATACTGAAAAGAATAAGAGAAGCATCTAAATTACTGTCCTGCATAAGCTTTGCCGCCTGGCTCATACCCTTAGCAACTTCTTCTCTGAAAAGCGCTATACCCTGCCCTCTTAACTGAGCTGCTTCTTTTTCAGCAAGCGCGGCAATTTTGATAGCGTTACCTTCCGCTTCCGCTGCTTTGGTTTTTGTGATCAGCAGGGCCTGTCCTTCGTTCTCAGCCGCAGCGCGCAAATTACTTGATGCAACAACTTTCGCCATTGATCTTGTTACTTCTTCATCAAATGCGATATCGTTCACCTGAAGATCTATCAGATGATATCCCCAGTCCTCCAGCGTCTTATCCATGTTCTCTTTTACCGCAGCAACTATTTCACCGCGCAGCGAAAGTATCTCCGACTGTTTTTTGGTTGCAACATAAGCGCGGATACTTCCTTCCACCGATTTATTTAATGCCTGCATCAGGTTCCTGTCGTCAAGAAATTTAAATGCTACATTCTTGATCGTTTCCTCTTCGTTATTCAGAACCGAGTACAGCACCATGGCGGTAAAGTTTACATTTGCCTGATCAAATGTTATTGCCTGGAAGCCCAGCTCCACTGATCTGTTCTGGATTGAGATTTTTCTGTAAATGCGCTGAATGAAAGGAATCCTGAAATTAAGTCCGGGCATCATTATCTTATTGTATTTTCCAAAGACTGTCACTACTGCCACGTGCCCCTGTTTTACTGTAACAAAGAAGGAGAGCAATAACAAAACTCCTATAACAATGGCCACAATTGTTCCGTAATTCATAATTCAGATATTAAATGTTTTCTCCAAAATTATACGAAAAAACCAAAGCTTAACATAAATTTTTATTTTGCACGCGGTTTTGCGGATTTTACGGATAAAAAAAATTAATTTTATAGTATGAGGCATATAAGAAATTTTTGGCTGCCGGTTCTTTTTTTTCTGCTCACGGCAAACTTTTATGGTCAGGAGAAAGATACGATGCGTGTGCTGGAAAAGGATCAGGAATTCTTTAAACAGGGGGTAAAGCTGATGGATTCCGCCAGGTATAAGGAAGCGATTAAAATGTTCCAGAAAGCTTTAAAGGAAAACACGGTATTTCACCAGGCGCATAATAAAATAGCAGTATGTAAGGTAAAACTGAATGATCTTAGGGGGGCGGAAAAAGAGCTTCAGAAATCGCTGAAAATACAGGCGGAAGACGCGGGAACGCTAAAATATCTTGGCTACGTGTTTATGGAGGACAAAAAATACAAGGAAGCCAAAATGTATCTTGACAGCGCCTACAAAATGTCAAAAGAAGATTATGAGCTGGAATATTACATCGGTTTATTAAAAGTGATCGGCAAAGACTACAAGGGGGCGATGACAAACTTTGATAACAGCATATTTTACAGTGAGAATTTCAGTCCGG
>CBIHPU010000702.1:0-2051 GCA_966211935.1 uncultured bacterium
TTCGATCTTCACCACCTCCTGGCTTCCTCTGTCAATTGAATAAACACGTAATCCGTTATCCAGTTTTTTTTCCGTAGCGTGAATAATATCTATTTTATCGATGGTCCTGAATTCAGGCGCCTTTGTTCTTTCCAGCATAATTCTTTTATTTTTTCTTCATGTAATAAAGAGTCGAACAATTTTTTTCGGTCAGCACTTCATTCGCAATGCGCTTCATATCCTCCGCAGTTACTGCCTGGTATTTTTCAGCCTCGGTATTTACATTATTGGCATCGCCCATTAACTCAGCAATCGCAAGATTGGTTGCTTTTGTAAGTACATCCGTTTCAGAGAAGACAAGCGACGCCTCAACTTTGTTTTTACATTTCTGCAGTTCACGCTCTCCAACAAGTTCGGTTCTTATTTTTCTTAGTTCCTCTTCAATTCCTTTTTCAGCATCTTCCATATTTACATTCTCCCCGATTTTGCCTGTAATTACAAATAGTCCTTTATCCATTTCTCCCAGCACGTAAGCTCCGATTTCTGAGAACAATTGTTTTTTCTTCACCAATTCAAGATGCAATCTCGAAGAATTTCCACGCGACAGAATATCACTGATCAGATCTGTTGCGTGATAATCTTTGTCGTAGCGCGAGCACATGTGAAAAGCTTTATAAATGGCGCTGACAGGGACGTCCCGCTCAACTGTTAGCTTGCGGGCTTCGGTCTGTACCGGTTCAACAGGAAGATTACGTTTATTTTTTTCACCTCCTGGAATTGGTTCGAACCATTTTTCAGCCAGACGCTTTACTTCAGCAGTTTCAACATCACCTGCAACAACCAAAACCGCGTTAGCGGGATTATAGAATTTTTTAAAGAAAGCCTTCACATCATCCATAACAGCATTTTCAATGTGCGCTATCTCTTTACCTATCGTAGCCCATTTGTAAGGATGAACTTTAAACGCAAGCGGACGCAAGAGCAACCATGCATCGCCGTAAGGCTGATTTAAATAACGCTGCTTGAATTCTTCAATAACAACTCCGCGCTGCACCTCAAGACTTTTATCCGTAAACGCCAGACTGAGCATACGATCGCTCTCGAGCCAGAAAGCTGTTTCAAGATTATTGTATGGCAAAGACAAATAGTAATTGGTTATATCATTTGTGGTAAAGGCATTGTTCTCGCCACCAACAAGCTGCAAAGGCGCATCGTAACTTGGAATGTTAACGGAACCTCCGAACATCAAATGTTCAAACAAATGCGCAAATCCCGTTTTGCTTTCGTCTTCATCTCTTGCACCCACATCGTAAATAATATTTACACAGGCGAGAGGTGTTGATTTGTCCTGGTGAACGATAACGGTGAGATTATTTTTTAATCTGAATTTTTCAAACTGAATCATAGGAGACAAAAATAACAAATAAATGACGGGAGGATTGTAGAATTGAAGCTACGGCCTAATTGTTTGTTTTCAGAATTCTGTTTCACAAAGTTTTTTTCTTTCTTCTTCAAACTCATTCATCAATTCCAGCACTATTTCAGCCGCAGGTTTAATTTCTTTAATTGTGGCGGCAACCTGTCCTATTTCGAGTTCTCCTTCATCGAGATCTCCTTCAAACATTCCCTTTTTTGCTCTGCCTTTACCGAGGAGATTTTTCAGGTGCTCAACAGTTTCTCCTCTCTTCTCCGCTTCATTCACCTCTGTAAAAAATTTATTTTTCAGTAAACGGACCGGTGTAAGTTGCTTCAATGCGAGTTGCGTTGATCCTTCATCCGAATGAATTACCGCGTTTTTGAAATTAATGTGCGCAGATGACTCCGGTGTCGCGACAAAGCGACTACCAATCTGTACGGCATCAGCTCCAAGAGCGACAGCCGCAAGCATACTTTTTCCATTCGCAATTCCGCCCGCAGCAATGAGTGGGAGATCTACCGCCTTCCTTACCATTGGAATCAGCACCATCGTCGTTGTTTCTTCCCGTCCATTGTGTCCACCGGCTTCAAAACCTTCCGCAACTATTGCATCAACGCCTGCTTCTTTTGCTTTTAATGCAAATTTTACATTACTT
>CBIHPU010000703.1:0-2047 GCA_966211935.1 uncultured bacterium
AGTACAAGAAACCAGACAAGCGTCAGAAGCTTGGAAAATTATTGGTAAAGAACGCTGTTTATTTTGAGTCGGATAAAATTGCCGATTATAAAATGGCGGAGCATATTGCCGGCATGCTAAAAGAAATGAAGTTGAACGCCGATGAGCGGGTTCCTCATTTGCTGGCGGAATATTTAGGAACCGATCTTGGAAAAATTGTAAATGAATTAGAAAAGTTGTCGATCAATATTCCTGCAGGTACACAAATTACAATGCAGCATATTCAGGATAATATCGGCATCAGTAAAGATTACAATGTTTTTGAACTTCAGGACGCGTTGGGTAAGAAAGATATTTTAAGGGCGAACAAGATCATCAACTATTTCAATTCAAATCCGAAAGAACATTTTATTTCAATGACATTAGGTTTTCTATATGGATATTTTTTAAAGTTGATGATGGTTCATTTTTCGCAGGACAAAAGCAAGTTTGGTATTTCAAAGACACTTGGAGTTCCCCCTTTTGTTGCAGAGGGATATGAGCGCGCCTCCAAAAATTACAGTACTGCAAAACTGAAAGCGATTTTCGGTTATCTGCGTGAAGCGGACCTTCGCAGTAAAGGAATAGACAATGCGGGTACGGATCACACGGAATTGCAACGGGAATTGATCTTTAAGATCATGCATTGATTGAAACCAACGTCAAACCTCGAATCTCTAAAATCAAACAATGAATTACTGGCTTATAAAATCCGAACCAACCGCTTACAGTTGGGATGAACTGAAGAAAGATAAAAAAACCGCGTGGACCGGAGTACGTAATTATGCCGCAAGGAATAATTTGCGCGCGATGAAAAAGGGAGACCTTTGTTTGTTTTACCATAGTAATGAAGGAAAAAACATTGTAGGTATTGCAAAGGTTGTGAAGGAAGCATATCAGGATCCTACTACAGAAGACGCGAATTGGGTGTGTGTCGATGTAGCTCCGCATAAAGAATTGAAAACTCCTATAACGCTCGCTGAACTAAAAGCAGATCCACTACTGAAAAACATGCAGTTTGTAAAGATCGGACGCCTTTCAGTTTCTGTTGTAACACTAAAAGAATTTGAAAAGGTTTGCATGATGGGTGGAGTAAAAGCTTAAGTGATTTTTTGGTACGTTTTTTTTCGGGTAACTAGATTTTTTGCTTCCTCTTTGTGCGAAAAATATTTTTTCTCTTTTTAATAAAAGGTGAATTTTTCGGAGTGCTTTGTCAGATTGGGGTCTATCATACTTCAGGTAATTTTCAATCGGGAAATATTTTTATTAACTCACTTTGAAATGTTTATTTTTTTAATAATAAGAATAGTCGGTTCTAGACCCGTCGGCTCGAGTTAATTTTATTGCTAAAAACATTCTGCGATTTACATTTTTTATCAACTTCTCATTGCCAATCAAAAAAATTCAATAAAAAGAACAGTCGGCTCTAGACCCGTCGGTTGGATTAGTTTCTTCAATAGTCAGAAACCTTTTTTTTAACTCACTTGGAAATATTTATTTTTTCGATAATAAGAACAGTCGGTTCTAGACCCGTCGGTTCTTCTACTTCCTCTCCTCTTTTGGGGTAAAAATCTCCCCGTCTTCAGTTGAATAAACATCGAACACCGAACATTAAACATCAAACTTCACACATCAAACGTCAAACAACAAACATCAACCGACCAACGGTAATTGATCCGTACCAGTACGTATAACAAAATACCTTGCCACAGGTATAATTCTCATTCTTATTTCTCTTCAAATTTGCTCTCATAACAAGTACAATGAAAAAGAGAAATATTATATCTGCGTTTTTATTCGCTGCTTCGTTTAACATCAACGCGCAGGCGCCGGTGGAAAATAAACATGTTAACCTTGGATCTGCCGTAAACTCTAACGTATCTGAGTTACGACCTTTTATCACGGTTGATGGGAAAGCGCTCTTCATGATCAAGGATCATCATCCTTCAAATAATACTTATTCGGCCTCTACCAGCCAGGATGTATGGGTAAGTTATCTCAACAGCGACAGCACATGGACGCAGGCGGA
>CBIHPU010000704.1:0-2046 GCA_966211935.1 uncultured bacterium
TGAATGAAGAAGGTTTGCGTGACTGTCAGGTAAACGCAATTACAAAACTTGAAACCTCATTCAAAGAAAACAGACCAAAGGCATTGATTCAAATGGCGACAGGTTCTGGTAAAACCTTTACGGCTATTACCTTCATTTATCGCTTACTAAAATTTGCAAAAGCTAAGCGTGTTTTGTTTTTGGTGGACACTAAAAACCTTGGTGAACAAGCCGAACAGGAATTTATGGCGTTTGTACCGAATGACGATAATAGAAAGTTTACAGAACTTTATGGGGTAAGCCGACTAAAATCTTCCTTCGTTCCGAATAATAGTCAAGTTTATATTTCAACTATTCAGCGATTTTATTCTATTCTTAAAGGTGAAGAATTGGATGAAACTGCAGAAGAAACCAATCCTGGGGAAGTTAAATGGGAAAAACGCGAAGCTATTCCTGTTGCTTACAATGAAAAAGTACCGATTGAGTTTTTTGACTTTGTAATAATTGATGAATGCCACCGCAGTATTTACAATCTGTGGAAACAGGTGCTGGATTATTTCGATAGCTTCCTGATTGGTTTGACTGCCACGCCTGACAATAGAACTTTTGGTTTCTTCAATCAAAATGTGGTGAGTGAATATACCCACGAACAAGCTGTTGCTGACGGTGTGAATGTGGGCTATAATGTTTACACCATTGAAACTGAAATTTCAAAAAAAGGAAGTGTAATTTGGAAAGGTGAATATGTTGACCATCGTGAAAAACTCAGCAGAAGAAAGCGCTGGGAACAATTGGATGAAGACAAAGCCTATTCAAACAAACAACTAGATGATGAAGTAGTAAACCCAAATCAAATCCGGTTGATCATTAAAACATTTAAAGAGCATTTAAATGAAATGTTTCCTGACCGCTTTGATGAACAAGGAGTCTTTGAAGTTCCTAAGACATTGATTTTTGCTAAGACAGATTCTCATGCTGATGACATTATTCAAATAGTTCGTGAAGAGTTTGGTGAGGAAAATAAGTTCTGCAAAAAAATCACTTACAATACAGAAGATCCGAAAGGCACTTTGGCTCAATTCAGAAATGATTACTTGCCAAGAATTGCCGTAACCGTTGACATGATTGCCACAGGCACAGATGTGAAGCCTTTGGAATGTTTGCTCTTTATGCGAGATGTGAAAAGCCGCAACTATTTTGAGCAAATGAAAGGACGGGGAACCAGAACCATTGATTTAGATGCTCTAAAGAAAGTAACACCGACTGCCAAATTCACCAAAGACCATTTTGTAATTGTGGATGCCATTGGTGTAACCAAAAGTTTGAAAACAGACAGCCGACCATTGGAGAAAAAGCCCGGTGTGCCTTTGAAAGATTTATTGGGTGCAATTGCTGTTGGTGCAAGGGATGAAGATTTATTTACATCTTTAGCTGGCAGATTAGCCCGTTTAGAAAAACAAGTCACAGAAAAAGAGAAAACCACCTTTCAAGAAAAGGCAAATGGCAAAACCATTTCGCAAGTGGTAAAAGAATTATTGAATGCTTTCAATCCTGATACGCTGGAAGAAATCCGATACAAAGTTGAAACGCAATATGCAGGTGAATCTCCGGTACTAAAAGATGAAAAATACAATGAACAGGTAAACGCTTTACAAGACAAAGCCGCTGCTGTGTTTAATGGTGAATTGAACACCTACATTGAAAATGTAAGGAAAGCCCATGCACAGGTGATAGACCATATTAACCCCGACACCTTGTTAAATGTAGGTTGGGATAAGGATAACACTCAAAAAGCACAAACCTTAATACAAGACTTTACCGCTTGGATTGAAAGCCACAAAGATGAAATCACCGCTTTGCAGATTTTTTACAGCCAGCCATACCGCAGACGGGAATTGACTTACAAAATGATTAAGGATGTGTATGAGTTACTGAAAACCGAAAAACCTTTGTTGGCTCCTTTACATGTATGGCGTGCCTATGAGCAATTAGGCCAAAGTAACGGCTCACCAAAGAATGAATTGATTGCTTTGGTTTCGTTGATACGCAAAGTAAGTGGCATTGATT
>CBIHPU010000705.1:0-2035 GCA_966211935.1 uncultured bacterium
TTTAACGGAATCATATGGTTTTGTTTCGCCCAGATCCGTGTCAGTTGTGATCACTTTGAAATTGAATTCATCTTTAAGAGCCCAGACAAGACTTTCAATGGATTTAACAGGACCACCAGCTTTCCTTCCGGGCAAATACCAATCAATAAGGATCAATATCGTCTTCCTGCTACTCAATATTATTTTCGCTGAGCCAGTTTTCCAAAACAACCAAATGCCAGATCCTGCTCCACGTAACCGCATTATCACCATTTAAAAACCGGTTCCACAATGCGCTTACAACAGACGCGTTTATATAATCTCTGTTTCCAAATTTGAGAAGACGCGACTCACAAAAACTTTTTAATTCATTCCTCATCCATTGCGCCCATGGAAAAGTGAATCCCATTTTAGGACGATTTACAATTTCAGGAGGAAGAAGATCGCCCAGACTTTCGACCAATAATTTTTTTGGTGTTGAAGGATATTTAATTGAATCATCCACACCCATCACATATTCTACAAGTTTGTAATCAAGAAATGGAACTCTTACTTCAAGCGCGACAGCCATGCTCATCTGGTCAGCATCTCTCAGCAAAATATTTTGCATGTAGGTTTCAATTTCCGCCGCTGAATATTTTGAAAGCTTTAAATTCCTTTCTTTAATAGCCTGCAGACGTATTATTTTATAAACCTGGTTGAACGGCAACTGGTTTTTTCCTGCAAGGCCGCGTGCAACCGCGTCACTCAAAACTTTTCTTGAAACAGGATAAGCATATTCAAAATTTACAATAGGGCTGGCAAGTATCTCTTTCAATTTTTCCGACGCAACGGATTTTTTTCCAATAGAATTTAATTCCGCGGCTAATACCCTGAACATTCTTGGCAACATATTCAGCCACCACTTTTTCTCAAGTGAATAACTTCTTTTAAAAATATCATATCCGCAAAAAATCTCATCCCCACCTAAACCGGAAAGCGCCATGGTTATGCCAGCCTGCTTTGTTGCCTTGCTTACAACATAAGTATTTGGTCCATCGCCGGAGGGATGATCCATAGAAGACAGAGCTTCGGGAAGTTCATTTAAAAAATGAGAGGGGGTCAATTTAATTTCGTGATGCTTTGTATTAAACTTTTCAGAAACCTTTCGGGCGAATTTCGCTTCTCTAAATTCCGATTCATCGAAAGAGACATTGAATGTTTCAATGGGCGATGTGCTGACCTGCGACATAGCGGCAACAACCGCGCTGCTGTCAATTCCTCCACTTAAAAAAGCACCGAATGGCACATCTGATATCAATCTTTTTTCAACGGCGGAGAAAAATAAATTTTTGACCTCTTTCCTTATATTTTCAGCACTCTCTTCGTTGTTTGGTTTGATGTAATTTTTCAGCTCCCACCATGACGAAACAGTTGCAGTTGAATTATGATAATGAAGCAGATGACCCGGCATCAACATTTTTATGTCATCAATTATTGTAGCCGGAGCATGCACAGTCTGATACTGAATGTAATCTATTAATCCGTCTTTATTAATTTGTCTTGAAGAAAAACCGGATTGCATGACAGCACGAATCTCAGATGCGAACGCAAGTCCATTGCCTGGATCAGTGTAATAAAGTGGTTTAATTCCCAGGCGGTCCCTGACAACAAAAAGTTCGTTCTCCCTGTTATCCCAGATTGCAAAGGCAAACATACCATTGAAAAGTTTTAACGCCTCTTGCCCCCATCTCATCCACGCAGCGAGAATAACTTCTGTATCCGTGCCCGTACGAAAAGGATAAGGGCTTTGTCCGGACCCTGAGGCCGCTCGCATCAACTCAAATTTCAGTTCCTTGTAATTGTAAAGTTCCCCGTTATAAACAATTACGTATCTGCCATCATAAGAATGCATAGGTTGTTTCCCCGCCTCACTTAAATCAATAATCGATAACCTGCGATGTCCTAATGCGAGCTTTGCGTGCGTCCATATTCCCTCCGCATCCGGGCCACGATGAGCCAGGCGGTTATTCATTTCATGAATCCGTTTTTCCTTTTCAGGAACGCTTAAATGATC
>CBIHPU010000706.1:0-2034 GCA_966211935.1 uncultured bacterium
AATGACAACGGAAGCTCGATTGCGGTATGCATGGATCTGCTAAGGAAACTAAAAGATAAACAGTTTAAAAACTTTGGTATTATCGTCGCGTTTTTTGATGAAGAAGAAACGGGTTTGCACGGATCAAGAGCGTGGATAAAGGAATTCGGCGTAAAAGATATCCGGGCGCAGATGAATCTTGAAATGCTCGGCATGGGAGATAAATTCGCTTTATGGTCGCTGACTGATAATTCAAAAGGGCGGGTGCTGGAAACATTTGAAAAAGTGGTGAAGGAGAACGGAATTTTTGTGAAGAGGTTTGACAAGATCGTAACAAACATTGCCGATCATATGACCTTCAGAGACGCGGGACTTGAAGACAGCTTTTCAATTACCTGCATTTCGGATAAAGAACTCGAGCTCGCCCAGGCCTATTATAAGGCGATGCATAACCAGGCGAGCGTTGAAGAGCTGAAAGAAATTATGAGGCAGGCGCCGCTTTTTGTGCATTACCCTCGTCCTACAGACAAGAGCGAACATCTGAATGAAAAGAGTCTGCAGATGGCGGCTGATGCTGTATGGAATACATTAATGCGTGTTGATGAAGAAGGCGGTTTTAAAAATTGAATAAAAATAATTTTTGTGTCGTATTGAGAAGTTAATAAAATTATTTTTCGGGATGAGTGAGTTAGTGGCACGGAATTGGTAAGGGGCGTCTACCCTAGGGGCATCTACCCTAGGGGAAGGCTGCCTTAGGGATACAAATCCTAAATGATCTGTAAATGGAAATATTATCAGTTCTTAGAATGTTCTTCTTTTCAATTTCTTTTGTCCTTTGTTGGACATCTTGTTCTTCTCAGGCAGAGAGCGTAAAGCAATGTGACTCCTCACGATTATCTCATTTTGATAACGATTCAATTGAATATCAAATCGTATTACTTTCCTGTGATACCTGTAAGCCAATATCTACAATTGGATACAGGGTTATGATGAGCCTGAGTGAAAGCGATTCTATAGGCCTGATTGGTATAGATAAAAATTGCTGGATGGACCTTCTCAAAAGTGAACGAAGTGACTGGGCTTCAAATATAATATTGTATTACTTATACCAGAAAGATGCTGCATTGTTAGCCGGACGAAGCGGTAAGGAAAAATGGCGGCTAGCTCAAAAGCAGGCGGACTTAGATTATTGGAATAACTTTTTCAACAAATGAATCTTATGTATTAGTTTGTACCTGGCTCGGACAGAAAAACCTAAATATCAGTCTCTCTCCCAAACTCTTCTTTCGGTTCCGTTTTTTCTTTCCAGTTCCCATCCGTTTATCTCCGCTTTTTTTATCAGGCGTTTTCTTAATTTTTTCGGATAAAAGATCTTCCGATACGTTCTTTTAAATCCATACCGCTTCACAACTCCCAGTTTAGAAAGTATATCGTAAGCAGCTGCCCCGCACCTGTATCCAAAAAAAGCATAATCATACGGAGTTTCCATGATGTAGACTTTTTTAATTGAATCAAGAATGCGGAGTTGTGATTCATTGATTGGAATACACACACGAAGTTGTTTCATGCTATCGGCATTCCCCCCGAGAATAGAATAAAAAGATTCGTAGTCATGAATCTTATAACAGCTGTGGCGATTTTTCTTTTTTGAAAAAACATGAAACTTGCCTTTCGGATTAAAATTCAGAATACGGTTGCTATCAATTTCTATTCCTACATGACCGCCAAGGATTCCTCCGAACCATTCTGCCTCCTGACCGCGATATTTTTTTGCAGGCCTGGAGCCGTAAAGAAAATGCACCTTAATAAATTTTGACGGAGTATTCAATGAATCTCCCTGTTGCGAAAAAAGCGGCTGTATAAAACAAAACAGAGAGAATACTATGAATAGCTTTTTCAGTATGCGCAATAACGCTGATTGATGGGAAATCATGAAAAAATAAATTAAAGGTTGAACAATAGAAAAACTTCTTTACAGGAAGTATTTACCTTTAATTTACAGGGATGGATAAGATGTAATGGAAAATATGGTGCGACGGATACAGTGACTGATGC
>CBIHPU010000707.1:0-2027 GCA_966211935.1 uncultured bacterium
GATCATCCTGCAACCACTCTTTCCCTTTTTTAAGGAGACTATCAAATAAACTTCCGCGTTTTTTTGAACTGTGGTCAGCAGGCGCGTTCTCTTTTTTCTTTCCTGCTTTTTTGTTGTCATTTGTTTCCGCCACAGCACTAACAAGCGTTTTGGTACGGTTGCTGTCTTTCTCAAGTTTCTCAAATCCTTTCATTACAAGTCCAACACCAGTTGCAAACATTGGATGAGTTACTTCTACCGTGCTGGGGCCAAGATGTTCGTTAGGTGTACCAATGCGGCAATCCATTCCTGTAACAAGTTCAACTAATTGCGTTATATGTTTCAATTGCGCTCCACCACCGGTAACAACTATTCCGGCCGCAAGTTTTTTCTCGTAACCCGAGTTTTTTATTTCAAACAGCACCAGCTCTAAAATTTCTTCCATTCTTGCCTGGATGATATTTGCGAGATTTTTTACGCTGATCTCTTTGTGCGGACGTCCACGCAAACCAGGAATAGAAATTACTTCGTTGTCCTGACTTTCCGCAGCCATTGCAGATCCGAATTTTATTTTCAGTAATTCCGCCTGCGCTTTAATAATGTTGCATCCTTCTTTGATATCGTCGCTGATAATATTTCCACCGAATGGAATTACGGCAGTGTGACGGATAATTCCATCATAAAAAATTGCAATGTCAGTTGTACCACCACCAATGTCAACCAGCACAACGCCCGCTTCTTTTTCTTCTTCGCTCAGAACAGACGCAGAAGAGGCGAGGGGCTCCAGGTGCAGATCTTCAACAATTAATCCGGCGCGTTCAACGCACTTGTAAATATTTCTTACAGCTGAAACGTGTCCTGTAATGATGTGAAAATTTCCTTCAAGTCGAACGCCCGCATGACCGATAGGATTTTTGATTCCAGTTTCTTTGTCAACGATATAGTCCTGAGGAATTACATGAATGATCTCTTCACCTGGATTCATTACCAGCTTATGCATATTGTCAATCAAAGAATCAACATCACCCTGGCTCACTTCGTCTTCAATGTTCTGACGCGTGATCATGCCGCGGTGCTGTAAACTTTTAATGTGCTGACCAGCGATGCCGACAATGACTTCGCCTATTTCAATTTCCAGTTTCTTGGTTTGATCATCCGCATTGCGGAGGTCCAGATGTTTAACCGCATCCTGCACCGCGTTTTTTATCGACTCGATCGTCTCCTGGATATTGACCACGACGCCGCGCTGAACTCCTTTCGACTCGCTTTTTCCTATGGAAAGAATTTCAATCTTTCCATATTCATTTTTCGTGCCGACAAGCACCGCAATTTTGGTGGTTCCTATGTCAAGGCCCACTACAATGTCCTGGTCTGTTTTGATCAGCTTCATATTCTTATTTTTTATTCCTGCGCAACCGGTTTAACGGCAGCGTCTTGTTTTTTTCTTGTACAAACCACCTGTCCTTTATATTTCAGGTTGATGGTTGAATATTTGTTCCATCCGTCTACACTATTCAATCCTTCGGTATAAAAGATCTTCAGCTTTGAGAATTTGCGTTGCAGGTCATCACATTTTCCAAAAACAATTTTGTGATCTCCCACAGAAGGATAAAGAACAAATTCTTTTTTTTCATCAACTTCCATTTGCTGAATAAGTGATGAAAGAAGAGTATCCTGCGAAATGTACTCGCTCATTCTGAATATATCATCGAGCACAAAAACTTCTGCCAGGTAATTATTATCTGCGAGGTCCCTCAGGTTATACTGAAACATTTTTGTGTAAGGTTCCCAGATATTGCCTGTGGCGACAGGAACACGTGCCGTATAATTTTCTGACAAGGGCATCAGCTTCGCGTTTTTATCGAGGTAAAAGCTTTCTCCGGTTGGAAGAAAGACCCGAACAATTGGCTCGCGTTGTTTCACATCAATCTTAATTTCGCCGTCAATGGATGCGGAAACTTCAGCTGCCGCAATTGCAGGATGCGTGTGCAACGTCTTTTCCAGACCGAAAACATCAATGTCTTCCATTCTTATTCCTTTCAGCGTAT
>CBIHPU010000708.1:0-2006 GCA_966211935.1 uncultured bacterium
CAAGAGTCGGAATAAACTTATAGAATCGGAATGAAACCAATTGTTCAGCTTGGTTTAAAGGAGAACATGCGGCAATTTGTTTTGCTGGTTATCGTTAACGCTTTTGTTGGAGGTATGATCGGTCTTGAAAGGTCCATTCTCCCGCAGATAGCGGAAGCTGAATTTCATATTGCGGCAAAAACCGCTCTCCTGTCTTTTATTGTAGTATTTGGAGTTGTAAAAGCTCTTACAAATTATTTTACAGGAATTTTATCGGGCAGGTTTGGAAGAAAAAATTTGCTTGTTGCCGGATGGATAGCAGCTATTCCCGTTCCATTTATATTAATGAATGCAGACAGCTGGAACTGGATCATCGCTGCGAACGTTCTGTTAGGAATTAACCAGGGTCTTGCGTGGTCGAGCACCGTAGTTATGAAGATTGATCTGGTAGGCGAAAAACAGCGTGGTTTCGCTATGGGCCTGAATGAATTTGCGGGATATATTTCCGTTGCGGTAGTTGCATTTGCAACGGGATGGGTAGCCGGAAATTATGGGTTGCGTCCTTATCCGTTTTATATTGGCATCGGTTTGCTCGCTGCAGGGTTAGTGCTCAGCATTTTTTTTATCCGCGATACAAAACATCACGTTGCAAAGGAAGCCGGTGAAAACAATGTTCCAAAGCTTAAGAATATTTTTTATGATACGTTGTTACGTGACCGTAATCTCAGTTCTGTTACAATCTCCGGATTAATAAATAACCTGAACGATGGAATGGTGTGGGGACTCCTGCCTATAATTTTATTGCAACGTGATTTCAGCATAGCGGAAACAGGAATAATAACCGCGATTTATCCTGCAGTATGGGGCATCGGACAACTATTTACCGGGAAAATGGCAGATTTTTTCTTTAAAAAAAGTATGTTGTTCTGGGGGATGTTGATACAAGGTATTGCATTGCTGCTTTTTGTTTTTGCAAGTTCTTTTTTTCATTTTGCAATACTCTCCGCATTATTGGGCTGGGGTACAGCTATGGTTTATCCGACTTTTCTTGCGACAATAGCGGAGAACACGCATCCGTTTGACAGAGCAAAATCGCTGGGCGTGTTCAGATTGTGGAGAGATATGGGATATGCTATTGGAGCTGTTATTACCGGAATTTTGGCGGACGCCTTTAATCTGAATGTCTCAATTATCGCTATTGCTGCTCTTACTTTGATTTCTTCATTAATGATAGAAAAAAGAATGCGTTGCCGTACTCAATCAATGAAAATATCTGATTGGATACTTCGTAAAATTTTTAAAGCCGATAGGAAGATTAAAGTTGATGTTTTTTCTGATACATGTGCCAAATCTCAAACACATTCATTTTCTCCTCACTCAATTTAAGCTTCAGTGATTTTTGTAAAAAAAAAACCGGTATCGCTCCGGTCTCTTCAATATTGAAAACAATTTCCTACGTCAGCAGGTGCTGTAGTTTTTCACTTTCAATTATCTGCTCACTTACCTTAAAGATTTCTTTTTTGATCTCCCTGAAATTTTTTACAAATTCCGAGATGCTTTCTTCAAGTTGAACGTGTTCTTCCCTGAATTCTTCTTTGCTCCCTCCATATTCGTTTTCAATCAGGCTCTCCAGGTTAAAAAGATGATCTCCCAGTTTCTCATTGATGCGTTCGTGTTCCTGGTTCAATTCTGATAGGCGCGCGGCTACAGATTGTATGTTGCTAATGTTTTCATCGTGCGTGAGCCAAACGAAAAATTTGTCGATCAGCTTATAAAGGAATCTTATTTCATCTCTGAAAAAATCCTGATCCGATTTCCAGTGTTCAGTCAATACATATAATTCATCCCATGTCGCCGTATGCAGGTAATCACCTTTCGGCCGCAGTCGCATTTCATTTTTCATATCAGCAATTTTTATTCAGCTTTTTCTTTTGATCTTCTGATGTAAAGTTGCGCACATAATTACCGGTTCTAAATGAAAAGCATCAGCGCTGGCCCTGTGCTGTATCAATTTCGGAACTGCTTCA
>CBIHPU010000709.1:0-2001 GCA_966211935.1 uncultured bacterium
ATACTTACTATTCCAGTATCGGGATTATTAGCTGCCTGTTGTTACTGGTTGATCAGTTTATTTTATTAATTGAGAATAGTACTCTAATAAAACTTAAGGGGCCTGCTCAACGGCTCCTTTTTTTTTCACTCATATTCGGGCGTTTAAACACATTTATCGAATAAACTCGAATGATCATTTAAACTTAATGTAAGAATTTGCTTCCGCCAGGTAATTTCAAGCGTCAGCGTCTATCAATCCAAGAAACTTTGAGTGCGCTATTGCTTCTCTGCTATGAACAAAATAGCAGCTATGCACTCCCGTTGTTTCTATCCTTTTAAGAAAACTCTTCGTCTCAATATCTTTTCTCTTGTTTACATTCCTTATGTACACGGCAAAGATCTTTCCCGGAAAGTCCCTCACAACCCTGTAATAGATCTCGGGGTCCTCCTGTGAGTTGTCTCCAAGCAAAATGTATTTGTGGTCCGGATACGACTCCAGGATACGAACTATCCTTACATATTTCCCCGAATGTTTCCCCTGCCCGGATTTCAAAAGATCGCCGAATCGTTTTATCTGATTCAACAACAATATTCCGCGGGGCATATTTTCTTTACGTGAAAATTCTCTTATATAAAAATATAAATTCCATTCGCTGCTTGACACGTAAAAAAAAGGATTAGGAATTGAAGTGGTTGCATGCGCCATTGATAAGAGCCTGTAATGATTCGCTACGCCCTCAAACGGTTTTCTGCTCCTCGCATTATTTGTGAAAAGAACAAACAAACGTTTTAAAATGCTGTTTGAATATGAGATCAGAAAAGTATCGTCAATGTCTGAGATAAAGTTAAACTGGTATTCATGCGGAATAAAAACTGTCCCTTCTCCCGTCGCAATTACAACTGCTTCATTGCTGTTAGAAACATAACGCACCGTTACATTATGCCAACCGGGTGCAACGCGACCAACGGGTTTCCACTCAAACTTAAAAAGTCCGTCGTCGCCCGTTTTTGTTTCGTGTGCCTCGCCGTTCCAGTCTAAAATAACACGCGCGTTTCTTTTTGGAACAATCATGAACAATCGCATCAGCGCGAACATGTTTATGAAAATATTGTTGCGGTATTTCTGTCTCGGCAATGGACTCACTTTTAAAACGTGGCCATAAATAATTATTTCTTTCTGGTCGCCAAATCCATCATAAACTTTTACCGCGGGCCTTCGTGTGATCCGCAGTTTGGTTAAGATCTTATTTAGCAACTTTGAAAATAACATTTGTCACGTGGCTGATTTTTTGCCGCTGTATAATAAAGTTAGACAGATAATTTTATGCCACAGTCGCACCCCAGATTGCTGTTTGTGATAAATAAAAGCGCTGGGCCGTTAATTGATCCTGACAGGGAAACACAGATCAGAAATTATTTTTTAAACCGTGATTTTGAGACTGCTTTTTTTTTAATGCTTTCCGGCAATCCCGATAATAAGCTTTCAGAATTTATTGACGAGTTTAAGCCTCAAACCGTAATTGCGGTTGGAGGTGACGGAACGCTTGCTTACGTTGCAAAAATAATTCTCAGCAAAAAAATTCCGCTCGCACTTATTCCGGCCGGCTCTGCAAATGGTATGGCGAGGGAACTTGGAATTCCGCTTGATGCGGAAAAAGCAATGGAAGTTATAATCAATCGGAAGACCAGGCTGATTGACGTCATCAGAATAAATAAAACAGAGATCTGTCTTCATCTCAGTGATCTGGGATTAAATGCTCACCTGGTGAAATATTTTCAGCAAAGCAGAATACGTGGCTCTATTGGATATCTGATTTCGTTAAGTAAAGCGCTTGTGCGGAATAATCCAATAAGCGTTTTCATTCAGACAAAGGAAAAAGGTTTACACACAACAGCGCTGATGGTCATAATTGCAAATGCAAGCATGTATGGAAGTGGGGCAGCAATTAATCCGGCCGGACAACTTGATGATGGATATTTTGAAGTAGTGATAGTACACAAAATCGGAATTGCTGAATTG
>CBIHPU010000710.1:0-2001 GCA_966211935.1 uncultured bacterium
GTAATTTTTTCCATTTATCGATGAATTAAAATTGAGTAATCCGGGGTTACCCCAAAATTAAGATATTTTTTGTATAAATAATTATCCGTTAAAGTAATTTCAAACTACGTAGTACAATTTGTACAGTTCGTCGATTGTTAAAAACGTTCTCGTTTAAGGAAAAACATATGCTTACGGGCCTTTTTTGCTGAAAGAACGGGAGATAATCACCCATTCCAAACCCAATTGCGGGGAATTTATTATGAAAGTTGCCGTCCTGATACAATTCAAGTTTCAAGTGATTTGTTCCAACGATCTTACCATAACCCGTATCAAAAACATCGTTACTACTGAAAACCGGCGTCATATTTCCGGGTCCATGCGGCGCGAATTGCGCGAGGATCCGGATCAGCTTATCATCGATATCATTAAAATTTATTTCAAGATCTATGTCTTCTTTTGCGACAAGGAGGTCATCGGTAATAGTCGAACTCACAGTTCTCTCAAATCTGTCCCTGAACGCAGGAAGGTTTTCTTTTTTCATTGTCAGTCCCGCCGCATATTTGTGTCCGCCGAACTGCTCCAGCAGATCACTGCAATTCTCTATTGCCTGGTAAACATCATAATCCTTTACTGATCGCGCTGAACCAACCACTTTCCCGTTAGATTCTGTAAGGATTATTGTCGGTTTATAATAATGCTCTGTGATTCGCGACGCAACGATTCCCACAACTCCTTTGTGCCAGTTTTGATTAAACAGCACCGTGGATTTTTTGCGAATTGTCTCTTCGTCGCTTCTGAGCATTTCAATCGCCTCAAATGTAATTCCGGTATCGAGATCTTTTCTGTCTGTATTATTTTGATTGACATCGCCTGCAATTCGTTTTGCTTCTTCCGCGTCTGAGGTGATTAGCAATCTTACAGCCTTAGAACCGTGGTCAATGCGTCCTGCTGCATTAATACGTGGCCCGATAATAAATACAATGTTACCTATCGTAATTTCCTTATCGATCTTCACATTCTCCAGCAGGGCCCGCATACCAGGCCTTCTCATCTGGCTCAGCACCTTTAAACCATACCATGCGAGAATTCTGTTCTCCCCGGTAATTGGAACTATATCAGCCCCAATCGCAATCGCGACCAAATCAAGATAATTTTCTATCTCCTCAAACTCCACCCCATTACTTATACAAACTGCATGAATAAGCTTGAAACCAATGGCGCAGCCGGGTAACTCCTTATAAGGATAAGTACAATCGTGTTGCTTGGGATCCAAAACTGCAACAGCATCCGGAATCTGATCTCCAGGCAGGTGATGATCGCAAATTATAAAATCGATTCCTTTCTCCTTTGCGTATGCAACTTTATCAATAGATTTAATCCCACAATCAAGAGCGATGATAAGCCTGCAATTTTTTTCCTCGGCAAAATCAATTGACTTGTATGAAATTCCATAACCTTCCACATAGCGGTCTGGTATGTAAAAATCTATGTTTGAAGTGTAGGACCTGAGAAAACTGTAAACCAGGCTCACAGCAGTTGTTCCGTCAACATCATAGTCACCAAAAACAAGAATGCGTTCATTATTGGCGAGAGCGGCGTCTATCCGATCGACGGCCTTCCGCATATCCTTCATTAAAAAGGGATCATGAAGGTTTGCCAGATCGGGCCTGAAAAAATTTTTCGCTTCATCAAAAGTATTAATGCCCCGTTGAACAAGCAGCCGGGCAATCACCGGACTTACTCCAAGCTCAGCCTGAAGTTTTTCAGAAACCTGAACATCGAATGAAGAATTAATCTTCCATTGTTTAATAGCTCTTTCCACGTATAAAAAAATATTATTTGTTTGGGGGTAATATATGGCAGACAAGAATTCATTATTGCATATTGGTGTAAACCGCAAGCACATCGTCATCTTCTTCCAGTTTTTCAACCAGCACCATCACCTCAGCTTCCTGTTCTTCTGTAACCTCTTTTGCCGTAGTGGGAATATAGACTTTCGATGCACTCTGAACTTCAATC
>CBIHPU010000711.1:0-1999 GCA_966211935.1 uncultured bacterium
CTGCGGCTTAAAATTTACTTGAGGAGATTCTTTCAGATTCTTATTTCCCGCGCCTGAATGTTTTTTACCGTAATTAATTTCAGAGGCTCCGCTACTCTTTCCCCAGTTATTGCGCATACTGTCAAAAGTATCATCAGAGAAACGCGGACGCGATGAATCATCTTCGGAGAATTCAGCAAACTCTTCTCCCAACTCATCTAAAAAACGACTCGGCTCACTGTATGTAACCTTTCCAAAACGGTAACGCACATTCGCATAGGATAAAGTCGCGTTTTTTTGTTGCCCGGGTTTGGCGACCAAAAAAAAAAAAACCTAATATTAGAGTTACGTACAGGGCTGCAGGGAAAACAGAGAAATAAAAAGATTTTCTTCCATACCAACAATAAACACATAAGGAAACTCAAGACCCTTTGCAGCGTGAATGGTCATCAACGAAACTTTATCCGCGTTCTCGTCCTCCTTGTCTTTATCCGCGTCTGTAAGCAAGGCTACATCCATCATAAATTCGTCCAGCGTTCTTATTTTTTCTGCTGACCTGTCAGCGTCAAAAAGTTCAGTCGAATCAGTTTTTACAGAACCTGCAACCACATCTTTCAATTCCTCATCCTGCGGCGTTCTTGAATTGTCAACGAAATCCTTCATACCATTGAGCAATTCCTGAATATTCTCGTAACGGTTCACTCCTTCCGGAGATTTATCGTTATGAAGATCTTTTAAGATGCCACTCATTCCGGCAATATGATTACCCAACTCGTACGCGTCTTTATGAAAGAGCATTTGAGAAAAAGTTTTAATCATGTTTGCGAATTCAGCAATCTTTGCCATTGTAGCGGCATTGATTCCAAGATTAAAATCGCGCAGATTTTCAATAACTGTAAACATGCTGATATCATTATCAGCGGCGGCTATACTGATCTTATCCAGCGTTGTCTGTCCAATTCCTCTTGCAGGATAATTAATGATCCTTCTGAGTGACTCATCATCATGATTATTAATTGAGAGGCGATAATATGCCATCAGATCCTTTATCTCTTTGCGCTGATAAAATGAAATGCCTCCATAGATCCGGTAAGGAATGTTCATTTTACGCAATGCCTCCTCAATCGCGCGGCTCTGGGCGTTGGTACGATAAAGAATTGCAAAGGCGCTGTTAGGCATTCGCTCGTTATTGCGAATCTGGAAAATGGATGAAGCAACTTTTTGTCCTTCCTCATTATCAGTACTCGTACGCATTACTGTTATCTTCTCACCCAACTCATTCGCCGTCCAGACTTCTTTCTTAAACTGGTCCTTGTTATTATTGATGATAACGTTTGCTGCATTCACAATATTTTTTGTGCTGCGGTAATTCTGTTCGAGCTTAAATGTTTTCAGATCCGGATAATCTTTTTCGAAATTTAAAATATTCTGAATGTTTGCTCCACGAAAAGCGTAAATACTTTGCGCGTCATCACCCACAACGCAAATGTTCTGGAACCTCGCAGCAAGCTGACGAATGATCACGTACTGCGAAAAATTTGTATCCTGGTACTCGTCCACCAACACATACCTGAATTTATCCTGGTACTTATTTAAAACTTTCGGATGATCGCGCATCAACAGGTTCGTATTGAAAAGCAAATCGTCAAAATCCATAGCTCCCGCTTTAAACAATCTTTTCTGGTAGGTTACGAAAATCTGTCCCAGCAAAGGCATGCGCGCAGCTTTGTCCTCTTCCGTTGCAACGGGATTCATCATATATTTCTGCGCGGAGATAAGATTATTCTTTGCGGAAGAAATACGTGACAAAACGTAAGATGGTTTATATACTTTATCGTCAAGGTTAAAACTTTTGATGATCTCGCGGATAAGCGATTTCGAATCATCAGTATCATAAATGGTAAAATTCTTCGGGTAACCGATAAGTTCCGCTTCGAAACGAAGTATGCGGGAGAACACAGAGTGAAAAGTTCCCATCCACAAACCTTTTGCTTCACTTTCGCCAACAATTTTCGCTATA
>CBIHPU010000712.1:0-1997 GCA_966211935.1 uncultured bacterium
TTTGCGGTGTACGGAAGATCATCTTTGCTGATGTACATTTTACATACTGCTGTAATTGTTTTGATTTTAAAAGACGCAGTGCAGGCGCGACCATTGTCAACCTTCGCAACAATTTATTTAATGCACGCGTTTTTTTTGTGGTGGATAGCGCTGTTTGTTCAACTAATAAAAGAACACTTTAAAAAACTTCCTTTTTTAGTGCGATTTTTAATTGGTGGATAAGATTAATGAATGCGAAAAAAATGAATGATTTTTACTTTAATTTGGAATTAGTTAGTCTTATTATATGTTGAGTATCAATGCAAGACACTATTCCTTTGGTAGCCCAATGCCGGGGCGTTCATTCTCCTCGAGCACATATAGATACGGGTTTAATGGGCAGGAGAAAGATGATGAAGTTACTGTTTCTGGCGGAATGAATACTGCATTATTTTGGGAATATGATACTCGACTCGGCAGAAGGTGGAATACGGATCCTGTTTTCAAGTCATCAAAGAGCCCCTATACCTGTTTTTCAGATAATCCAATTATAATGATAGACCCAGATGGAGATGATGATTATTTTTCTTTTGATGGAACTTATTTAGGTAGTGATAACAAGAAATCTAATAATATTAGAATGGTAAGAATATCTGATTGGAACAGCATTGTAAATAATCCAAAGCAAACTTCGGTTGTTAACGAAGAAATGATTAAGAAACTGACGGAAAAGTCTCGCCTCTTAAGTCAAATGTTCTGGGACACTGGTAATGACGGGATTGGCGCAGCAAAATGTAATGAACATATTACAAGCATTCTTAAACATTATTTTGGTTATAAGAATAATCAAAAGTATCAAGTTGCGAAGGCGGGTAACGGTGATACAAGGGCCTACTATGACCATAAATCAGGCGTTATAGCAATTGCTTTAAATGGTAACGGGCAAACCAATCCGTTATTAGATGATGCCGATAATTTAATCAGTACTATTAAACATGAAAAACTACATCCGAAATATGGAGAATTCGACGATAACTCTGATATTGGCATGATGAATCACTTAATGATTTATGAGGCAGAATTAATGGATCCTAATTGGTCAAAATTAACTCCAGGCTATCAAGCCGCTGTAATTAATCAACTAAAAGCTAACCTAATCGGACTTCAAATGGCAATCCAATATTCTGGCGATAAAGAGTATAGTAAAAAGATACAGGCGTGGCTTGATAAACACAAATCAAGAATTGAAAGAGAAATAATGGATAAAGAAAAGCAAACTCCTACCGAATCACCAAAATGAAAATAAAGAGATGTTTTTATATAATAATTTTGTTGTTAACCTATGGAAGTTGCAATATAACTAATGATAAACTAATTGAAGATTCGGAGAATTTCGTACTTAAGGAAATGTTTTTTTTCGATGCATCAAAAACTCGAACTTCTGATATTAAATCGTTATTAATTTTTGTAATTGAATTACCTAACGATCTTTATCATACTTCAGATACCAACCATTATTTAATTAAAAACTTTGTTTTGAGTAAAAATAAAACTGAATACGACTCTTTAAAATACTGGGATCATAAAATAGATTCTAATAACAAAACAGTAGTTATTCTAACTAAGGAAATTGATTTGTTTGCTTATGCTAAGTTCAAAGATACTTTAGTCAATGTTGTTAGGGATAATTCGGTTGAGTTTGAGCTACTCTTAGCAAAAAAAAAGAAAACAATTGCAATTAGAAGAGCGAAAACGTTTAGGTTTAAATACTGCGATAAGGGTATTTTCAATTTTAATCATGTGCAAAATATATGCGACTAGAATATTATGTCGTATTTCAATTTTGATATTCTCCGTGGCTCAATCAGTATCCCTGGCGAGTTGCTCCTCAGCAGAGCTCGTTTCCGTTTTCCGATGAGCGCGATAAAACTAAATTTGAAAACGTAACTTTACAACCTGTCCTAGAAATGGGGAGGTTACTAACCCTTACCGACCATAACATGAATATTATTCAGAAA
>CBIHPU010000713.1:0-1990 GCA_966211935.1 uncultured bacterium
AATGGTTTTTTCCGCGACATCATCGCGCATCACATTCACTTCATCATTCATATAAATAAGCGGCTCAATGCCGTCTGTATTCAGCTCATTGAGTTTGTCTACAAATCCCACAATCTGATTAAGGTCCTTCATCATTTTCTCCAAACCTTTTCCGTTAAACTCAAGGCGGGCAAGGTGCGCAATATCCTGTACCGTTTTTTCTGAAATATTCATTACTTCTTCTTTTTGTTTTCTTCAGCTTCCTTTAAAAAAATCTGAAAAACTTTATCTCTCAAAGTTATTAAATTTTCATCAGTCAAACCCTTTGTAGAGATGGGTGCATAAATAGTCGCCTCAGTTATGCCGGGACGCCCAAGACTCTTGAAAAATCCGCCATTTTGAAGCAGTTTCCAGTTCTGCGAGTACGCGATAGGCACAATTGGAACTTGCTTGTCGATTGCCAGTTTAAAAGCGCCGTTTTTAAATTGGTTTAATTTTGCTTCGGAAGAAATGGTGCCTTCAGGAAAAATATAAACTGAATTACCTTTTTCAATTTCTTCGGCACAGCGTAAAAAAGCCCTATGCGCGTCAACGCGACTCTTGCGGTTTACCAGGATATTCATGTGTTTAAAAAACAAATTAAAGACCGGTACCTTATTGAGTTCGGCCTTGGCCATAAAAACAAAATAATTTGGAATGACCAGATAACTTGCAATTATATCGAGATACGAAGTGTGATTAGCAACGTAAACACAAGGTTGTGGCAAATCGCTTTTTTTAAATAAATATTTTTTCCGGATCCTGATCCCGCTTAAAAAAACAATTAAAAAACTGTGCAGCCGGGCAAAAAAGAATGCGGGTTTTAAGAGCGATTTGTTCGGAAGAAAAACCAGGTAAAAAGGCAAAAATAAAATAAAAGGAAGCAGGAAAGAAATTACAAACCACACTTTCCAGATACTGCTGAAGATCCTGCGCGCAATTTCCATCTGGCAAATGTAGTATTAATGCCTTTATAAATTTATCTTTGATTCCTTAAAAAATACGAATATGGCGAGGGTATTAACAGGCGTTCAGAGCACAAACATTCCTCATCTTGGAAACATTATGGGTGCAATGCTGCCTGCCATTAAAATGAGCAGTGAAAAGGAAAATGAAGCATTGCTGTTTATTGCAGATCTGCATGCATTAACAACGGTAAAGAATCCTGAATTTTTGCGTAACAGTACCTACGCGGTTGCAGCTACGTGGATAGCGCTCGGATTTGATACAGATAAAAATATTCTGTTTCGTCAGAGTGATGTTACGGAAGTTTGTGAGCTGAGCTGGTATTTGAGTTGTTTTACTCCGTTTCCAATGCTGGCCAACGCGCATAGCTTTAAAGACAAGTCGGAGAATCTGGGTGATGTAAATGCAGGTCTGTTTACTTATCCCGTGCTGATGGCTGCGGATATTTTGTTATATGATACGAATTTGGTTCCTGTTGGCAAGGATCAGTTGCAGCATCTCGAAATTACACGTGATATTGCCCGTTCCTTTAATCATCGCATGGGAGAAACATTGGTTGTTCCTGAGGCGAAGCTGAGTGAGGAAACTAAACTTATCCCCGGAACGGACGGAAGAAAAATGAGTAAGTCGTATAATAACTTCATTAATATTTTTCTTCCTGAAAAAGAATTGAAGAAACAAATTGGCGGCATTATTACAGACGCGAAAACGCTGGAAGAGCCAAAGGATCCAGAAACAGATAATGTTTTTGCGATCTATAAAGCTGTTGCGAATGATGAGCAGGTTAAAGCAATGCGTGAAAAATATCTTGCTGGAAATTTTGGCTATGGACACGCGAAAGCGGAATTGCTTGGAGTGATACTTGATCGTTTCGCGGAGGCAAGAAAAATTTATTCGGAGCTGATGAATGATTATTCCGCAATAGACGCTATTCTCAGAAAAGGACAGGTCAAAGCAAAGAATATTGCTAAGGACGTTCTGGTAAGAACCAGGGAGAAATTAGGTT
>CBIHPU010000714.1:0-1987 GCA_966211935.1 uncultured bacterium
AACGGCGATTCTAATCTCTGTTATGGCGAGACGGGAATAATCGGTATTTGCGGAGACGAAAATTTTACAAGCAATCATTACTTGTACTTTTATTATAACCACGCTTACAATGGCGATACAGCAATCCGCGTAATGCGGCTAACAGATTCCGGCAATGTCGCGGTAGATCCTGTTGTTATTTTAAATATTCCCGCGCAGCTTACTTTGCAGCAACACGTAGCAGGAAATATAAGATCGTCTTCTTATTATCCCGGAAAAATTTTTATCAGCATAGGCGATTTAGTGAACAATTCAAATCCACAGGATCTCTCAAGTCCTTTTGGAAAAATTCTGAGAATAAATAACGATGGAACAATTCCTGCCGACAATCCATATTATGATGATGGTGATCCACTTGTTGGTAATGATGACAGGATTTTTTCATACGGACACAGAAATCCTTTTGACCTCTGCATCAGTTCACTGAACGGAAAAATTTACAGTTCAGAAAATGGATGGAACAGCTGGGACGAAATAAATTTGATTGAAGCGGGAAAAAATTATGGCTGGCCCATGTGTGAGGGATCGTATATGTTCAATTCAACTACAACCTTGTGCACTGCAACGGGAGTTACAGCTCCACTTGAAAATTGGGGAGCACCTTTGCCTGTTCTCACCGGAATTGAATTTTATACTTCATCGCAGATTCCTTCACTCACCAATCACTTATTGGTTGCCGATAACGCAAACGGAAATATTTATGATTGCGAACTGAATTCAACATTCGATTCTGTTATTTCAAGAACATTGCTCGCGGATCTTACAAGCGACGGTGGCCTTACCACTATAAGACAGGGATATGATGGTTGTATTTATGCAATGAAAGGGGGATTTACCAATAATGGTGCAATCTATAAACTCTGCGCACCCGGAATTGGAGTTGAAGAAAATTTAAATCCAAACAACATTACTATTTTTCCGAATCCTTTCATGGATAATCTAACAGTTCAATCACAGGTTGAAATTAATATTCAGTTGTATGATATTGTTGGAAACACGATTTTCGAAAATGAAGATTATTCAACACAAATAAAATTCAACACTGAATTGACGCCGGCTGGAATTTATATAATGAAATGCAGGTATAAAAGTGGCGGATATGTTGTGAGAAGAATAATTAAAACAAATAACTGACGTCGTGTCGTTGCGGGCGTAGCGAGAAATTCTTTTAACACAGTAGACATAAAAAATTATCTCCGCGTTCTCCGCTAACTCCGCCTCTCCGCGTGAAACACGTCGCGTCGTTGCGGGCGTAGCGAGAACTTTTTTTGGACACAAAGTACTCAAAGGAATCACAACGGACACAAAGGTTTTTTCCAAAACTCGGCGCGACCCCCTTAAACAAACTTTACAATTTTGTCTTCGCGATTTACAATTTTACCGATGCGGCGGAAAAACTGCTTTTCATTATTCATTACACTTTCAAATTCCGCCGTTTTGTTTTCATCCACTGCTATCAATAGTCCGCCGTTGGTCTGAGGATCACACAATAAAAGAAAATCAAGATCCTTCATACCACTGCATTTTTGATCGAACGCGTTGAAGTTTCTTGTTGTATTGCCGGGATAAATGAATTGTGCGGCGTAAGTATCAAATCCGTCGAGCTTTGGAAGCTGATCTTTTTCGATTATTGCAGTGAGGTTGCTGGTTTCCGTCATCTCAAGTAAATGCCCCGTGAGACTAAATCCAGTTACATCCGTCATTGCATGAACATAATCTTTCTCTCCCAACACCAGGCCAATACTATTCAACTGCAAAAGACTTTTCAATAAAGATTTGTAATGTTCATCGGAAAGTACGCCTTTCTTTTTAGCTGATGATAAAACACCGGTACCGATAGGTTTAGTTAAATAAATTACATCGCCGTTTTCTGCAGAATTATTTTTCTTGATATTTTTTTTGTCCGCAATGCCGCTTACAGCTAAGCCAAATACGGGTTCAGTAATAT
>CBIHPU010000715.1:0-1977 GCA_966211935.1 uncultured bacterium
ATTACCTGTAGTTTTTCGTTTTCTTCTGAAGTCAGTTGCTTCCGCATGAGTTGCGCTATCAGTTCAAAAAAACGAAGGTATTGCGGTTTAAGCGCCTGATACTTGTTTAAAGCGTTATCGATCATCGAACCATAACGCCACATGTCTTTTTCTTCTGGTGATGGAGGGCAGCCCATTTCGCTTATTTTATTATTGTAAGTTTTCTGTAGAAAATTTCTCGATCAGTGATGATTTTCAAAATGTAAATTCCTTCCGCCAGGGGAGAAATATCTATATTGTTCATTCCACTCTTAAACATTATACCGGGCGATTGTTTTTTGCCGGATATATTATACAACTCTGCAGCGCCCCCGGTTTTACTTTGTATAAATAAAGTACCTTTTACCGGATTCGGAAAAATATTCACATCAGCTTCATCTGTATTTTTTATTCCTATTGTCGGACCCAGATCAATCAGGTTTATATCATCGAGTGAAACAGTAATTGTTGCGTTGCTGTCTGTCTGCAAAGCCTGGAACCCCAGGTAATATGTGCCGGTTGTATTCACAAAAAATTCAACAGAATCCTTTACGTAGACATCCGGATTTCCCAATGCAGTAAGCGGAAAAATATTTTGCATGGAACTCAGATCATTGGTCGCGCCGATATATACTCCCAAAGATCCCTGTGTGCCTGAACTCAATCTGCTCCACCAGCTTAACCGATATGCATTCCCCTGGGCAAAATCAAAACAACGTGAGAATAACCAGTCTTCCGACACACCGCTATTGGTTTCAAACACTCTCAGCGCGTTTGTTCCGTTATGCGGCGTCACCGTTACAAGCGACCATGTAGAACCACCGGAATCCACGTCAGATGTGGTCCATCCCAACAGATCCGCCTGAGGGGAAAATTCAAATCCCGAATTATAAGGTGGAAACAATGAGACCGTTGTTTCACTTTGGGTGACAATAGAATCATTGAGCGTATCGGCGTCTCCGGCCAGAGTTGCATATGCGTTCAACTGGTAAATTCCCTCTGCGCTTAAATCAGTTGTTGCTGTAAAAGTGTAAATCACCGTATCGCCTGGATTTATTGTATCATTATAAATTTCGTTCACGCTTGTTCCTCCATTAACAGAAAATCCGAGGGGAAAATTGAATTGCGCGACAGAACCGTTATTGGTGAACGTAATGTTTACAGGTTCCGCGTTACTTAGGTTGCAAGCCGAAGGCATCCACGCGTCGAGCACCCGCAAATCATTTGCATTGGCTTCTGAAATAATTATGCTGCCACTCCAGTCACCATTTGCGTTTCCGATCTGAGATGCAAATTCATCGCCCTTTGCAAAAAAGCTTGCAGTCTGTGTTCCGCTTATTGCTGTTGCTGTTACGTTGATGCTGAAATATTGCGTAACATCGGCCCATATTCCTCCCCAGTTATCCGTGTTATTGATGTGTGAACCCCAGCTGATGGCCTGACCTGAAATTCCGTTCAGCAATTCATCTCCGCCACCATTGTCGCTTGTTGGAAAAGCCGGTGTTGCTGAAGTTGAGTTAATTGTAAATCCCGACGGAAAAGTGATCGAAAGTGAGTCGATGTATTCACCGTCGGTATTCGTTGTGGTGATGGCGAAATTCAGATTTACTGTTCCACCCGGAATGTATCCGTTTGTACAAATCAATGTTCCGTTTACAGCCTGTGTGCCTTGGGTCGGATTTGTTATAACCGAATTTTCGATCTGTGATCGTCGGTTCAGTTTCACTCTCACTGTTTGTTGTCCGACCATCATAAAGGCGCTAAGTAAAAATATTCCGGAAAATGTGAGTTGTTTCATTGAGTTATTTAATTCGTCCTGTAAAGGTATGGTAAAGGCAACGCTTCACCAATGGAAAATTAATTTACCATAATATTTTTGTGAGGAACATTAAGGAGTTTCTATCTTTGCACCCGAATCATGAAATATTTTTTTTACATACTCTTTATCTCCCTGATTTC
>CBIHPU010000716.1:0-1976 GCA_966211935.1 uncultured bacterium
CGGTGTAGGAAACGGAAACCGTTTTTACCGTCATGATGACACGCGCAATATATTTCAATAACTCGCTAGGTTCTTTCTCCTTCTTTTTGGTTGTATCTTTTGGGTTTGCAGGTTTTGGCGGCGTCTTTGGAGTTGGTTTTTTAACGCCTGGTCTTTCCGCATTTATTTTCCTGAAGAATGGAATTTTATTGTACAGGCTCACCATGTTCAATTGTCCGTTACAACTGTTTGAATTGCTGTTCTGGATAGTGTTTCCAAGTGAATCTCCAAGGGCGAATGGCCTGCGTTGCCAGTTATAGCTTACAGTATACTTATAAGTTGCAGTAACAAAGTCGAAGATTGGAATTTTATTGATAGGGATGTTCCAGTTCAGGTTTGCCTGATGTCTGTATCCTGTTACTGTTCCCATTCCAACGATCTCATTAAGGATGGAATCTTTCTTCTCGCGCGTATCGATTCTTCCCTGCGGTTCCATCACACGCGCGTCTGTATTTGCATTAAAATCAAACTTGATGTTTTTGCTCAGGTCATAGCGCAATGTGTAATTACGGTTGAATGTGAATGTTTTATTGAAGAAAGTTTGTGTAAACGCGTCGTTCGTAATGTTACGGTTCTTCACCTCACTGTACATCCTGTTGAGGTCAGTGGTTGCGCCAAGCTGAGATGGCATGAGGTAGAAATTAAAATCTTTTATCAACGCGAACCATTTGTTGTTAAGCAGTTTTGATTTTGATTTCGCGAACGGACGAATATTTTTTGGCTGCGTCTGGAAATTGTAGTTCAACGCTCCCCTGATGTTTTTCATCATATTGTATTCAATATTGATGTTGTGCTTGAACACTTCCGTATACGCGTAGGTGAATGAGAAGTTCTCAATATCATACAAATGATTTCCTTTCGCGTTCTTGCCTTTGTCTTTCTTCACGTTAGTGAAGTTGAAACTTTTTCGTTTCGTAACATCGAGAACAGTTTCCTTCAGACTGTCCCTGTAATCCTTAGGTATTGTCTCATCATTCAGAATAGGACGCAATTTTATATCCGGATCCAGCGGATTGAACTGTGGAGTTATTCTTGTTTCGGAAATTCCTCCGTAGAAAGGTAATCTGATGTTCCAGTTTTCCGGAAAGAATTTGCCAAGGTTCAATGTTGAATTAACGTCGTACTGACGTGTAAATTCACGTGAGCGCTCGCTGACTTTTTTCTCGATGCTTCCATAGAATGGTGTCATGTAACTTCCCGCAAGCGCCATGGTTCCAAGGTCAGCAAGCTTTGCCTGTATTCTTAAGTTTGCCGCCGCTCCGCTTTTCTGATCGAAATCCGTAAGACGCAATTCATTTACCCAGACTTCAACACATTTAGCCACATTATCTCCGTTCTTCGGATTGCGGATACCGATCATTATACACTTAACCGTTGCAAGATTCGGACTTCCTTTTATGGTCAATGTCTTGCCTCCTTCAAGCGCAAATGATTTGGGAATGGTCAGTGATTTATTATTCAGTGAGAAATACTCACTGTTCCGTAATTGTTTTTTGGTTGTCAGCGTTTCGAAATCAATGACCATTTCGTTGTTTTCCGGCCAGACTTTTTTCTTGTCGTCTTCGCTGTTGGCGCTGTAACTGCCAGGCGGAGTAAGCTGCAGCGGAATTTCATATTCGTAATAGTTGTCGTTAAAGTCCGTACCTATCCTTACGAATGCCGTTACGTCTCCATCTGCCAGCGGTTCGCTTCCAAGTTGCTCCGCATGCACAAACATTTTCAATTTCTTAAACGACCGGACGTCCATATCAACATTTTTGTAAGCCGCGCGCGCTCCACCGTCTTTTAAGTTGCAGGCCCGCATTGCCAATGACTGCTCATTTAATAATACAAGATTGGTTGTTTGCACGTTTTGCTGCTGATTGATGCCCGGAGGTAAAATGTAATTGACAGGAGATTTTGTTCCGTTTTCCTGGACGTTTACTGCTGAAATATCA
>CBIHPU010000717.1:0-1965 GCA_966211935.1 uncultured bacterium
CTCCAAGCATATAAGGGCTAATCATGCTTATTGTAAGATCCTGTTTAATATAAAAATCTAATTGAAAAAATTCGGTTATCAGGCGAAGGAGCGCCAGAAAAACAACGATTATTGAGGCACGCGAAAAAAAACGCTCGGTAAAGATTTTATTCATTCGTTGAATAGATAAGCTAAAATAAGCAAAATAGCTTGCCCCGGTACTATAGCAAAACGAACTGCGATTATTGCTTGTCTTTTCTGTTGTGGCCCTGCTGATTTCTCTTTCTTGAAGGATGAGGGTGCCTGCTTTTATTGCCTGGCCCAGCTTCACGTTTTACGTCGGTCAATAACGGACCAGGTCCCAGTTCTTCAGGTAAAGCATATTTCGGAACTTCCTTGCCGATGAGTCGTTCTATACTCGCAAACTTTCTGAAGTCACGCTCGCTAACAAATGTAATTGCGGTACCTGTGGTCTGCGCGCGCGCGGTCCGGCCTATGCGGTGTACGTAATCTTCCGGATCAGGTGGCGCGTCATAGTTGATCACAAGGTCAATTCCTTCAACGTCAATTCCTCTCGACAATACATCCGTCCCGATTAATATTTTAAGATTCCTGCTCTTGAACTTGATCATCAGCTCCTCACGCTCATGTTGTTCAAGACCCGAATGAAATGCTTTTGTTCGAATGCCAATGCGTTTTAAATCAAACTCAAGTTTTTTCACTTTCTCTTTTGTAGAGCAGAAAATAAGAACAGACTGGTAATCTTTCTCGCTTAGTATTCTGGATAGAAGAGCTTCTTTCTGATTTTCAAAAACCAGGTATGCGCGCTGATCAATTCCTTCTGCCGGACGTGCGATGGCAATGTTTATTTCCGCCGGATCATGCAATATTTTTTTAGCCAGCTCACGCATCTTATAAGGCATTGTTGCACTGAAACAGATGTTCTGACGTTTCGGGGGAAGATATTTAATGATCCGGATAATATCATCGTAAAAACCCATGTCCAGCATTCGGTCTGCTTCATCCATTACAAGATGTTTCAGGTGACTGAAATCAATATCACCTCCCTGAAGCAAAGCAATTAATCTTCCCGGTGTTGCAATAACAATGTCAACTCCTTCCTGTAATGCGCGTTTCTGTCTTCCCCACGCAACCGCGTCCCCTCCTCCGTAAATAGCTATTGAGCCAACGCCGCAGAAATAACCAAGACCTTCTACCTGCTGGTCCACCTGCACTGCAAGTTCGCGTGTAGGAACTATGATAAGTGTATTTAAAAATCTTTTGTCTTCGCGAAGAATCCTGTCCATAATAGGAAGAAGGAACGCCGCGGTTTTGCCCGTGCCCGTTTGCGCGCAGGCTATGATGTCGCGTCCCGCTAATATTTCAGGAATGGCCTGTTGCTGAATTGGCGTAGGTTGTCTGAAGTTCATTGTCTCCAGGCCTTCGAGCAATGATGAATGGAAATTAAAATCTGAAAAATTCACGTCTAGTCTTATTGCACAAAAGTAACATAAAAGCGCGACAAGCTATTTTTCCATAGGGGTCTTTTTACCGGTCAGCAGTTTCTCAATGGTTTTCTTCGCCCGTTCCGCTCTTGTTTCTACTCTTTTTGCGGAAACGATCCACATTACAAATTCCTTTCTGCCTGTAAAATTTAACGCTTCAAAAGTTTTTTCTGCCTTTTTGTTTTTTTTGAAAGCGGCAGACAGTTCATCGGGAACCTTTACGGTTTTGGTTTTTGCGTCGCTCCAGGTTTCTTTGTTGCTGTGATATTCTTCCGATAATTTGTTTTTTGTTTTGGGAAGAGAATTTTTCATTAAGAAAGCGCTCCACTTGTCATCAAAGGAAATAAGTGATAACCACTGCATGTTTGAGTTCGCTATTGTCTCCCAACCCTGGTCGCGCGTAAGATCTGTTTGCATGCCGCTGCTGCCTTTAGGATAAGAGATCCATAATAATCCACCGTCTGAAAGAACCTTTCTGACT